>JAITPT010000156.1 GCA_031289285.1 Puniceicoccales bacterium | reverse complement strand
ACGGCGCGGGCGTTGGCGACGTCTTCCTCCCACGGGCATTCGCCGGGAAGCGGCACACCCTCTTCGTTCATCCAAGTGCGCATGTAGGCGGTGTGGATTTCGTGCCCCTGACGTTGGAGCAATAGGGCGGCGACGGCGCTGTCCACGCCGCCGGAAAGAGCTACGAGCAACTTTGCCATGTGCACCGCAGAGGAGAAACTTTTGCCGTCTCAAGTCAAAGTCCGATCCCCCAAAGAAGGAATCTGATAAAATCTATTTGGCAGCCATATTTTTTGTTGACAGCGATTGGTGATGCGTGTGGTGCTCCTGTGCTTGTGCTCAGCCGTGCCGGCGAAGGGAGAAAAGACCGTTCCACGAGGAAGAGGAAGTGTCCTTTTCCTCGAATGGTCGCGGCGCAAGGTGCTGCCGCCGTCGGGTGCTCTTGCGGTAGCGTTCAAGATGTTCGGAGACGAAGGCCGAGCTTCCGATAACCAGCCCGCGGGTGAACCAACTCACGCGGTGGTGGAGGCGTTCGGCGGGGCTGAGTTCCCCGTCCGTGGCGGCTGTTTTCGCGTAGTCTTCCGCGCTGATGCGGGCGGCTTTCGGGTCGCCGCGCTTCGCGTTGACGCCCTTCCCAAACAGCCTCAAGCGGTAGGTCGAGAGGATTTTTTCGTCGGTGTTGAGCACCTGGCCTTCGGAATTCACCGCGATTTGCAGACCGCGAATCAGTGCCTTGTTGCCCGCCAACGCCTCGGCGTAGCCGCAGAAGCGGTAGTCCTTCGGGTCTTTCGCAAGGCCCGCACGGACAGGGTTCAAATCAATGTAGGCCGCGACCATCTGGAGCGCGAAGTGCCCGCCGCCCTCGACAATCGTGCTCGTGAAACGCTCCGACCAAAGGTGTCCGAACCGCTTGTGACTGCGGTTGAACCAAATGGCAAAGCGGTGCTTGAAGGTCGCCATGAACTCGGAGACATCGTTCATGCGACGCAGTAGGCTTTCGCGCAGTTTCTTGGCGTCTTCGCCGTTGGCCTTGAGGATTTCCGCCATGACATCGATGTGCACCTGGCGATGCGGCGTCGGCGACGGATAGAGTGCCTTGTAGCGTCGAACAAGCTCCGCGTCGGAGATGGTTCCCTGCTCGGGGATCCGCACCAGCACGTGGAAGTGGTTGGACATCATCGCGTAGGTGATGAGTTGGACGCCGGAGAACTCCGCGACTTGAAGGAGGTGTTTTCGCAACATCTCTTTCTCGGCATCTCCGAAGAGTTTTTCACCATTTATCGTGCGAGAAATGCAGTGATAAACGGCAGAGTTGTGTGCGCTTTTGAAGCGCCGAGCGTGGCTGGATTTAAACATAAGGCCCCGCATTCAACGCATTTTCCTTATCTGCGCAAGCAAAATTATTGCTGCCAAATAAAAAATGTTGTTGAAAAGCGGGAGGAGAGGGGTGATTTTGCGGGTATGCAAACTTTGGGGGAAATTCATAAGAAAACCACGGGTTTTTTTGCCAATAAGGGGGTGGGAAATGCACGGCTTCAGTCCGAATTGCTCCTCGCCGCCGCCCTAAAATGCAAACGCCTCGATCTTTATTTGCAGTTCGAACGCCTCCTGCCCGAAGAAACTCTTGCCCAGCTGCGCGATTGGGTGCGCCGCCGCGCCGCCCGCGAGCCACTTCAATATATCACTGGCGAAACGGAATTTCGTGACATCACCCTTAAGTGCGATGTGCGCGCTCTGATCCCAAGACCAGAAACCGAGGAACTCGTTGAACACCTGCTCGCGGAGCTGCCGTCTGCGCCAGCGGGGGAGCCTCTGGGGGAGCAGACGAGCAAGCCGCTGGGGAAATCATTGCCCGAGCAGTCGGACGAATTGCCCCCCGCGACGATGGACGAATCAATGCCCGCGCCGCCAAGCAAATCGCCGTCCACGCCGCCGAGTGAGCCTGTGCGCGTCGCGGATCTTGGCACGGGCACGGGGGCTATTGCGCTTTCTGTCGCGCTCGAGCGCCCTGATTCTCGCGTTTGGGCCACCGATGCTTCCACAGACGCCCTTGCGCTCGCCCGCGAAAACGCCATCCGCCTCGGTCTCACAGAACGGGTAACTTTCGCCTCGGGAAACTGGTTCGACGCCTTTTCCGCCGACACGCCGCGTTTCCACGCGATTGCCGCAAATCCGCCTTATCTGACCGAGTCCGAACTTGCTACCGCTGCCCCGGAGGTCGCCTCGCACGAGCCTCACACGGCCCTTGTGGCACAAAAGGACGGGTTGGCGGATTTGGAAATCATCCTTGGGCAGGCGCGAAAATATTTGTTGGAAGGGGGATTTGTGTTGCTTGAAACGGGACTTGCCCATGCGGCGGCTCTGTCGGCGTTGGCGCAAAACCTCGGATATGCGCGGCACGAGTCGCGAAAGGACTTGAGCGGGAGAGACCGATTTTTTCTGGCGTGGGTGTGACGCTGAAGGTGTCCGGCGGAAGAAGCTCGAAGCGAGCCGCGCCGCCGATCTCCAGCCAGCCACCGCCAGAGGCGGCGATCCGGTAGCGTGGGCTGGAAGCTCTCTTTCGATGCGGAAAGGAGACCCGCGCCCCAGTGCGTCCCCAGTGGCGGTGCGGCTTCTCGCGACTGGCAGGCTATAGTTGCCGCAGACACAAGGCCACTTGCGCCGC
>JAITPT010000120.1 GCA_031289285.1 Puniceicoccales bacterium | reverse complement strand
GTGGGGCTTCGTGTGAGGGCAGGGCTGGCCGGAGGTTTTGCAAATGAAAAAGCGCCTGGCACTTTATTCATTTGGGCAGCCTGTGTTTTTAGTTGTTGTGTCGGTGTATGGTCTGGTCTGTGCCCAACAGCAGCGCACCTGTCAGCGGGCGGAAGGAGACAGACCTTTTTGCGATGTCAAATGAAAAAGCGCCTGGCACTTTATTCGTTTTGTCATGGGCAGCCTGTGTTTTTAGTTGTTGTGTCGGTGTATGGTCTGGTCTGTGCCAACAGCAGCGCACCTGTCAGCGGGCGGAGGGAGACAGACCTTTTTGCGTTGTCAAATGAAAAAGGGACTGGCACTTTATTCGTTTGGGCAGCCTGTGTTTTTAGTTGTTGTGTCGGTGTATGGTCTGGTCTGCGCCCAATAGCAGCGCACCTGTCAGCGGGCGGAGGGAGACAGACCTTTTTGCGATGTCAAATAAAAAAGGGACGGGCACTTTATTGGTTTGGGCATGGGGAGTCTGTGTTTTTAGTTGTTGTGTCGAGGTCTGGTCTGGTCTGTGCCCAATAGCAGCGCACCTGTCAGCGGGCGGAGGGAGACAGACCTTTTTGCGATGTCAAATGAAAAAGGGACTGGCACTTTATTCGTTCTTTATTCGTTTGGCAAAATCTTTAGTCTGGTTAATTATTCGGAGCGAGGAAGAGGGGGGGGGCGGAGAGGGAAGTCGGCATCTGGGTCTTAAATGCACGATAAATCATGCACTTACAATTCGGACAATATTTGCCCCATTTATCGCGCTCGAATTAAAAGGCAGCCATTTTTTGCACTTGACGGCGATGCAGTTCATGCACATTTCTCTTGTGGCACACTCACAAAATTGTAGCGGGAGACACACATCTGAACACCACCACCAGCATCTGGTCACCCGCTAATCTCGCTCCATGCGGGGCTGAATGCGTCCGAGTTCCCGCCAAAGTAGCGAGGAGCCTAAAAATACGCTTTGTTTGGGTCTAATACCCATACGATGACTACGATTAGCTGGATAGGGCTGGTGACGATATCCAGAGGAACGGTGAGGGGCAGCATCGCGACTGCCAGAGGATTGATGTGCTCTTCGCCATCCCACAGTGACAACGGGATGGGCTTTGGACTTTTGGGAAACTTATCGGTGATGCGGTGCATGTCTTCCCAAGATGGTTTTGATGCAGAAACATACCAAATTCGGCAATATTTTGGATTTTCCAATGAGTGCTTTATGGCATACTCCAATGCGTCCGTTGGCGAGAGTCTCAAATTATTTTTTTTGCAATGAGATACATATAGTTCCCATTGGTAAGGAAATATTTCGATATAACCACGTTTCATTACGGCGTCTTTTATGTCGGTTCGCCGCCAATCGCCTTCTAATCCGACAGAGTGCAGCCCACCTTGCGCCAAGGTCTCCCATGAGACATTATCATGATGAAAGACTTCGCGAACAATAAACTCGCACGGATGCACATCGTTGTTTTTCCACGGGACGTATTCTTGGCGAACTATCGTAGTGAAACACCCCGAAAGAAAAAGACAACAAAAGAGTGTGGCGCACAGGGATATATGTTTTTTCATTTCGGGATTTGTCTTTGCTCGTTGTGTTTCTGTTCCCCATTTTTTATTTTATCTTGCTCTTCCCCAAATCCTCCGAGGTGGCTAACGCGATACAGCGTCCGCTTTTGCCTACGGCGTTATAGAAATGATAAACGACGCCTTTGTATTTGAACACAAGCGGTTTGTGCGCGAAGGTGTTGTCGTATGGTTCGGAGGGTTCGACTAAATTGGGGCCTGTCCATTTTGTCCATGTTTTCAAATCGTAAGAACAAGCGAAAGTGTCAAACGCCTTGGGTTTCCAGAATGCGCCAAAATAAAACATTACCCAGACATCGTCTATCTTCGCCATAAAAGCGTCGCCAGAGATCCCCGAATTATTATCTACGGCGGGCGCGTCGCCGTAACGTTTCCAGTTGATTAAATCGTCAGAAACAGCAGTCGCGATACGTTCTACACCCGCGTTGTGTTTTTCGTGTTTCTTTTTCCCTTTCGCATTGTAGAACATAACAAACTCGTGGCCGAGTGTCTTTGTTTTGTCGCGGATGATGGTGCTCTTGTAGATGACGTGGTTATCATACCAACGGGCGTCTTTGTCGGTCGGGAGCATGACGGGGCTGGGGTGGCGTGTCCATTCTTTAGCGACAGTTGCGTCTTCGGTGCTGGCGACACCGACGCCGAGCATTCCTTTTTCGTAGCCGCGTTCTGCGCCGCCGAGATACGAGAGCCAGTAGCGCCCCGCATGTTTTTCGAGTGAGTAACTTCCGCCCCAAGTGTAATCTTGCAAGGCGATATAGCCTGCCTTTTGGTTGGCGTCCCAAGTGCTCTTGGTGAACGACATGATTTTGCCGAGTTTTTTCCAATCGAGCAAATTGGTGCTCTCGGCGAGATGCGTTTCGTAGCCGCGTCCGTCGAAAACGATGTAGGTCATATACCATTTTTCATTGGCGCGAAAAACGCTTGGCGAGTCCGCCGCGATGCGCGGGTTCTTGTCGTCGGCCTTGAGCACGATGCCGTATTTGTGCGGGGTCTTCACCTCGTTGTAGATTTTTTCCATAACCGCCGACGGGACGGTTTTGGGCGCGGCCTGTGTGTCGGCGGCGAGGCAGTTGGCGGGTGCCGACGCAAAAAGCGCGGAGGCCGCGAGCGTGGCGAGTGCGAGGAAGGTTCTGCGAGATTTCATGTGTGGTGCGCGTGGCGCGAGATGTTGCGGTTGTGAGTGAGTGATTGCGATTTGCGAGGGCGGAGTGCCACGCGCACCGCCGAGGTTTCCCAACGGCGCGTTTTTGTAAAGACATTTTTCGCCTCCAGATGAAACTTTTTTTGCAACGCGCTGTCGCAACGCTCCGTCCATCGTTACCAACAACCAACAACCAAACAACACCAATAATCCAGCTCTGAGAACGGCGTTCACGCCGTCATCGCCACTCATGAAACACTCCGTTTTCCTCTTCACCGCTGCCGCCACTCTGGCGACACTCCTTCCCGCCGCCGCCGCGCCCACACCGCCGTCCGCCGCAAAACAAACGCCTGCCGTCGCGCCTGCGCCCGTGGCACCCGCTACGCCCGTCGTGCCCGCCGACCCTGCCCGCTCGCTGCTCAGCGGCAAATACACCGAGGCGCAACTTGCGAGTGTCCTCGTCGCGCCTGAAAAGTGGACGCCCTACCCGCGTATCAGCGACCGCGCTTTCTGGGACAACATAGACCCCACTGTGCGTGCCAACTTTATCCGCGACGCAGAAAAGTATCTCAACTTTGAGTGGAAGACAATTCCTGCCACTTTTTCGCTGGCGTTTAGGCGCACTGGCAACCGCTCGAATTACGATTCGCGCAGTTTCCAAAAACGCGGTGCCCTCGGTGCTCTATTGAACGGCGAACTCGCCGAAAACAAAGGGCGTTTCGTTGACCAAATTATCAACGGCGTATGGTCTATTTGCGAAGAATCTTGGTGGGGTTCCTCGGCGCATTTGCCCGGCGGAAAGAGAAGCGGCTTGCACGATGTCACCAACCCGTTTGTAGATTTGTTCGTCGGGACAACTGGTGCCGCGCTCGCATGGACAGACTATTTTCTGGGGGAAAAGTTTGACACCGTTTCTCCAAACATTCGCTCGCGCGTTCGCTATGAAATTAACCGTCGTTTATTGGAACCCGTTTTGAGCAAAAAACATTGGTGGGTGGGCGATCGCAATCGCGGTTCCGCGCCAAACAATTGGAACCCGTGGATATGCTCCAACTGGCTTGTTTGCGCCTTGCTTGTAGAAACTGATGCGGCGGCGCGGGCAAAGCAAGTGAACGCTGCGCTCAACGCGGCGGATAACTTTTTTGCGCACTATCCGAAAGACGGCGGCTGCGACGAAGGGCCGGGCTATTGGAATGCCGCCGCCGCCTCGTTTTACGATTGTGTTTCGCTGTTAAATCTCGCTTCAAACAACGCTTTCTCTTACGCATACAAAAACCAGAAGTTTCGCAACATGGGCGCATATATCTACAAAGCGCAAATCGCTCCCGGATATACTGTTAACTTTGCAGATGCCTCTCCAAAGGGCGGAGTTGATGGCATTTTTGTCTGGCGTTTCGGACGCGACTTGGACGACGCAAATATGATGGCACTTGGCGCGATACATGCGCCGAAGAATAAACACATCGGGAGTGGTTTCAGAGGAATGCAAGCCTTACTTGCGCTGAAAGATTTTGAAAAAGCAAAAGGCGGCTTGCCCTATCTCCGTGATGTCTGGCTGCCCGATTTACAAGTCGCAGCGGCGCGTAAAAAAGAGGGCGCGACCGACGGTTTTTATTTTGCTGCCAAGGGCGGAACCAACGCCGAAAGTCACAATCACAACGACATCGGAAACGTTATTGTTTATTACGACGGACAGCCGCTTTTGATAGATGTCGGCTCAGGGAAATACACGGCGCAAACGTTCAGTGGCGAGCGATATAAAATCTGGAATATGCGTTCTGAATACCACAACACCGCGACTATTAACGGCGTTCTCCAACAAGCGGGCGGAAGTTTCCGTGGCACTGCTGCGTCTTACAAAACAAACGAAGCGGAAGCGGTGTTTTCGCTTGATATTTCCCGCGCTTATCCGAAAAAAGCGGGTGTGACATCGTGGCGCAGAACTGTGCGCCTCGGTCGCGGCGAAAAGGAACTTGTAGAAATCCGTGACGCTGCAATTCTCGAAAAAACCGACTCTGTTGTTTTGCACTTTATGACATGCCATCCGGCAAAAGTCGAAACAATCAAAGGCGGTAGTGCAGTGGTAATTTCTGTGAAAGACCCGAAAGACAAAACCGCGCCGGAAAAACAATTCCGTCTCGCCTTCTCCCAGACTGGCGCGGGCGTGGCAGACTCGGAGGTCACGGTAGAGAAAATCCCTCTGACAACTGAGTCCGACGAAGGTGTCCGCAACAACTGGGGCGACACCATCCGCCGCATCAATTTTAGCGTGAAAAATCCGGGCAAAAAGTTGAATTGGACTGTCGTAGTCTCGCGGGTGAAGTAACCCTAAGAACGGCTGTTAACCCAAATTTTGCAATCCACCGTCACCAACAGTAGCCACTCATGAAAAACACCGTTTTCCTCTTCACTGCTGCCGCCACTCTGGCGGCACTCCTTCCCGCCGTCGCCGCTGCGCCCACGCCGCCGTCCGCCGCCAAACAAACGCCAGCTGTCGCAGCTGCGCCCGTGGCACCCGCTACGCCCGTCGTGCCCGCCGACCCCGCCCGCTCGCTGCTCAGCGGCAAATACACCGAGGCGCAACTTGCGAGCGTCCTCGTCGCGCCCGAAAAATGGACGCCCTTTCCGCGCGCCAGCGACCGCGCTTTCTGGGACAACATAGACCCTGTGGTGCGCGCCAACTTTATCCGCGATGCGGAAAAACATCTCAACTTTGAGTGGAAGACAATTCCTGCCACTTTTTCGCTGGCGTTTAGGCGCACTGGCAACCGCTCGAATTACGATGTGCTCAGTCGCCAAAAACGCGCTGCTCTCGGTGCTCTATTGTATGGCGAACTCGCCGAAAACAAAGGGCGCTTCGTTGACCAAATTATCAACGGCGTATGGTCTATTTGTGAAGAATCTTGGTGGGGTTCCTCGGCGCACTTGCCACGTGGAAAAGGAAACAGCTTGCACGATGTCACCAACCCGTTTGTAGATTTATACGTCGGGACGACTGGTGCCTCGCTCGCATGGGCGGACTATTTTCTGGGAGAGAAGTTTGACGCCGTTTCGCCAAACATCCGCCCGCGCATTCGCTACGAAATCAACCGCCGTCTATTGGAACCCGTTTTGAGCAAAACGCACGGGTGGTTTGGCAATCGCGACCGTGGCCCCGGGCCAAACAATTGGAACCCGTGGATATGTTCTAACTGGCTTGTTTGCGCCTTGCTTATAGAAACAGATGTGGCGGCGCGGGCAAAACAAGTGAACGCCGTGCTCAGCGTGGCGGACAACTTTTTTGTGCATTATCCAAAAGACGGCGGCTGCGACGAAGGTCCGAACTATTGGGGTTCCGCTACCGGCTCGTTTTACGATTGCGTCTCGCTGTTAAATCTCGCATCAAACAACGCCTTCTCTTACGTCTATTCCAACCAGAAGTTTCGCAACATGGGCGCGTTTAAATACAAAACACTAATCGCTCCCGGATATGCAGTTAACTTTGCCGATGCCCCGCCAAAGGCCAGTATTGACGGCGTTTTTATCTGGCGTTTCGGACGTGATTTAAACGACGCAAATATGATGGCTTTTGGGGCGATACATGCGCCGAAAGATAAACACATAGGGGCTGGTTTCAGAGGACTGCAAAATTTACTTGCGCTGAAAGATTTTGAAAAAGTAAAAGGCGGTTCGCCTTATCTTCGCGACGTCTGGCTGCCCGATTTACAAGTCGCAATGGCGCGTAAAAAAGAGGGTGCGACCGGCGGCTTTTATTTTGCTGCCAAGGGCGGAACCAACGGCGAAAGTCATAATCACAACGACATCGGAAACGTTATTGTTTATTACGACGGACAACCGCTTTTGATAGATATAGGCTCAGGGAAATACACGGCGCAAACTTTCAGTGGCGAGCGGTATAAAATCTGGAATATGCGTTCTGAATATCACAACACCGCGACTATCAATGGCGTCCTTCAGCAAGCGGGAAGAAGTTTCCGTGCCACTGGCGCATCCTACAAAACAAGCGAGGCGGAAGCGGTGTTTTCGCTTGATATTTCTCGCGCCTATCCGAAAAAAGCGGGTGTAAAATCGTGGCGCAGAAGTGTGCGTCTCGGTCGCGGCGAAAAGGATGTTGTAGAAATCCGCGACGCTGCAATTCTCGAAAAAGCCGACTCTGTTGTTTTGCACTTTATGACATGTCATCCGGCAAAAGTCGCAACAATCAGAGGCGGTAGTGCAGTGATAATTTCTGTGAAAGACCCGACAGACAAAACCGTGCCGGAAAAGCAATTCCGTCTCGCCCTCTACCAGATCGGCGCAAGCGCGGAGGCGGCAAGCACGAAGGTCACTGTGGAAAAAATCCCTCTAACGACTGAGTCTGACGAGGGTGTCCTTAAAAACTGGGGCGATACTATCCGCCGCATCAATTTTAGCGTGAAAAACCCGGGCAAAAAGTTGAGTTGGATAGTCGTAGTCTCGCGTGTGAAGTAGCTCTGAAAATGGCAGTTAATGCGGGCGGTTTTGCACAATGAAACCGCTGTCGCACCTATGGGACGACTGAGGTTTTGTTTTCTTTGGGAAGCCCCCGATAGAGATATTCTGTTTCTTTGCTCCTTCCGACTGCACGCAGTAGCCAGTCGCGGCACTTCGCCTTGCTTTCGCAACCAGCACTCATGATAGCCTCATGCACTTGTGCGGCATCTCTTGGATAAGCATCAACTAATGTCTTTACGTATTCGTCCCGATTGCAATGTTGCTCGAATTGACAATCGGATATTCTCCTGCGAGTTTGCAGACTTTCGTAGTATTTTCCATATAAAATGCCATTTACCTGAAGACGTTCAATATCCATATCTATATAACCTCCGGCGGCAGCGATTCTGTCGGAACTCGCTTTTCTGACCTTTTTCTCGAACTCTGCGTATTCCTCCTTTTGCTTTTTCTCTATTTTCCGGAGTTTAATTTCGGAAGATGCAAAAAATGACATGATGCTCCGGAGGTATGCAACATACACTTTTCTGTATGCTGGCATATTGAACTTGAACTTCTCCGCCATTCTTTCCAATCTCCCGATACGAAAGTCTGATATATAAACAAATGAAATACTTTGTGCAGCAAGGTCAAAACCGTCTATTTGTTTGTTTTTCTTGAATTCATCTTCTGTAAGCAATCTTCCTTGGACCGCATAATAGAACCACCAATCCCAAGCGGCATAGCCAACGCTATTGGGGTCTTCTCCCTCGTTGTATAGCGTAGTCCATTTATCAGCATTCAAGATGATATACAGATCTTTCAGATGTGCGTAAAAGGCGACAATGTCCTTTGCTTTGTGGGCGTCACGTATTGCCTCAAGTCTTGGACAATAGCTCTTCGCATTTTGGAAGGGCACCAGCGGCTGAGGAACTTCCTGGGCGCAGAGGGCGACGATGGCCATGATAAAGACGACCAGAGTTAATGTTATAGTTTTGAGAATTTTGTAAGTAAGCATAAGTGTGTGGAAAGAAGTTAGTTAAAACGAGTTTAAAGTAAATGGCGGGGCGATACTGGCCGTCTGCGCTGGTGCTATTTTACGGCGCGTTCGAAGAGCATTAGGGGTTCGCCTTTGCGGAAGAGGGTTACTTGGCCAGTGCTCGACGAAACGGCGATGGCGATGCAATCCGCAGCGACGGAGATGGCGTTGGCAGCCGCATGGCGTGTGCCCAAACCGCCCGGCAATACCGGCGCGTCACGCATGTTCGCAGCTAACATACTCCCCGCACTGTCAATCACGCCGTCACCGTTGATGACTATCGCGCCATCAATCAGCGAAAGCTCCTTCACCGTTTCCTCTAAAAACGGACTGAGGATGTTGCGGTCGTCTTCGGGATAACCAAAAAACGGATTCATGATGAGCGGCTTCACCATTGGCTTCAATTCGTCGCGATTGCCGATGACGAGGATGCACCCGATAGGCCGCCCTTCGCGCCCCTCGACGGCAAGCTCCGTCGCAATGCCCAGCGCACGCTCCAACACGTCGGCGCGGACACCTTGCGGCAACAAGTCGCGTCGGCTCGACAAAACACTTGGAAACTCCGACGCCAATTCGACCACCTGCACGATGTCGAGCCGGTCGCTATCGGCGGTGCCGCCGAGACAGCATACGCGCTCGTCGGGCTTGAGGATGCCGTGGAGCAGGCCGACGAGCAACGCGCCACGCAATTGCGAAAAGCGACTTTTTGTGTGCCCGCGCACGATGACGTATTCGGGCTTGGCACCCGCCTCGCCAGCATCGCCGTCGCCGCCGTCAAACTCATAACTGCGCCTCGCGACGACGACCACCCGCAGGCCCTTGGCGGTCTTGGCGGGGACGTTGGCAGGCGCGGCGAAGGTGTCCGAGAAAAGCAGCAGTGTGGGGCAACGGGCACCCAGTGCGATTTTTTCCGCCTCGCGCCACATGAGCTGGTTAAACGAGGAGCTGAGCAGCGAGCCTTTGCTGGTGACGCCTTGGAAAAGCCCGTTGACCGCAGCGCGAAACTCTTTGAGCAAAACCGCGCCGTCGAGAAGCCGTGCGACAGCGGCCTCTTCTAAAATGCCCGCGAGGGCGGCGAGCACTCCGTGGATGGACTTCTCTTTGTCCGACGCGAGCACGAGAAAAATCAGGCGTACTTTTTTGTCGCCCGGGTCGGCGGACTCGACAAGCCCCTCGGCGCAACGCCCGACCGCGAAGACATATTTTTTGCGCAGCGGGATGCGCACGTGCGGCAACGCGATGGCACTGTCGAGTAGCGACGGGATGACGCGCTCGCGTTGGAGGAGGGCTTCGAGAATGCCGCCGCCAGATGGCGCAAGGGCGGCGGCGGAAGCAGCGGCGGACGCAGCAGCAGAAGAAGTGGCGGACGCGCCCGCAGCGGCAGGTGTTGTCGCGGCGGCAGCAGCGGACGACGGCGGGCGCGGCGTGGCGGCGGGTGTTGTCGCGGCGGCAGCGTGGGGCGGCGCGAGCGCGGCGGTGGCAGCGGCTGCTGCTGCGGCGGGCGGCGTCTTCGCCGTTGTTGCCGACGCCGACGTCTTCGCTGCCGACGCCGTCGTTGCCGTTGTCGCCGATGCCACCGGCTTCGAGGTTGCCGTCGTCGTTGCCGCCACCGGCTTCGCCGCCGTCGTCGCTGTCGCCGTTGTTGGCGTGGCGGGGAAGACGGCGGGTGGGCAGAGTGCGAGTAGCTCGAGCAGGGCGTCGCGGTAGTTGCGGCTCTTCAAATCAATGATGCGGCTTGGTGCCAAAAAACGGTCAATACGCATGGTGGACGGAGATTTTTTTAGTGGTTGTTTGGTGTGTCCCAGTCGAGTGCGCCGGAGCGGATTTGGTAGAACAGCCCCAGAGCGAGGACGGCGAGAAAGACACAGATGGGCGCGGCGACGGCGAGGCCGGCGGCGGCGAGTTCGCGGCAGACGAGTGCGAAGGGCAGCAGGAAGATGAGCGCGATGTTGAAGAGGATGAAGAGCATGGCGGTCACGTAAAACTTCACTGCGAAGCGCGGGTGCGGGCGGTCGTCGGCGGGGAGGGTGTTGCCGCACTCGTAGGGCGAGTCTTTTGCGGCGTTGTGCCGACCGCGTTGCCCGAAGATGTGGCTGGCGGCGAGGATGCCCGCAGGCAGGGCGACGCCGATGGCGATTTGTATGAGCACGGGCAAATAGGCGGCGAGGGAGTTATCCATATAACGGAGCGGCGAAACTTTTTTCGGGCGGCACATCTAAAAGGCGGGCAGCGTTTTGGCGACAGGATTTTTAACTTTCTATCTGGCTGCGAAATGGCGAATGTCCGCCGCGCAATGACTATTGAAGAACGTTTGCAAAAGTTCCTTTCGCAAGACCCGCAGATTGACCCGTCTGCCGTGGTGCTGCCCGGCGCGACTCTCATCGGTGCCGTGAAACTCGGCCCCAAGGCCAGCGTGTTTCCCGGCGCGGTGCTGCGGGGCGACATCGAGCGCATCGAAATCGGCGAGGGCACCAACGTGCAAGACGGCGTCGTCATCCACCTCGCCGACGACTTGCCGTGTCTCGTCGGCAAGTTCGTCACCATCGGCCACCGTGCGATGGTTCACGCCTGCACTATCGGCGACGGCTGCCTAATCGGGATGAACGCGACGGTGCTCGACGGCGCAGTCATCGGCGCGGGCAGCATCGTGGCGGCGCACGCGCTTGTGCCGCCCGGGACGGTCGTGCCGCCGAACTCCATCGTGATGGGCGTTCCGGCGAAAGAGGCACGTCCGCTCAAGCCCGGCCAATTAGAGGCGGGGCGGCGTATGGCGGAAAAATACACGGTCGTCTCGGCGGCTTTGCAGCGGAAGTTTGCGAGGGAAAAAGTCTGAGGCGTCGCGCCGCCGCGAGGGTCGCGAGGGCACTTCGTTTTTTAACGCCGCCGTTTTTTTCATCGGCATTTTCATCGGCAAATAAGACGCGCATGTTCACACGCCGTTTCACATGGAGCCTCGACGATAACGCGCTCACCCGCGCCGCCGCCGCCCGCCGTGCCGCGGGTTTGCCGCTGCTCGACCTCACGCTCTCCAACCCGACACGCGCCGGTTTCGCGTGGTCGGCGGAAACGCTGGCGGCGGCGTTTGCGGCAGCGGAAAACCGTTTTTACGCGCCCGACCCGCGTGGGCTTCTGGTGGCGCGTGAGGCAGTCGCCGCCTACTATGCGGGGCACGGCGCGGCGGTGTCGCCAGAGCAAATCCACCTCTGCGCGAGCACAAGCGAAGCCTGCGCGTGGCTGCTCAAGTTGTTGACCGACCCCGGCGACACCGTGCTCGTGCCCGCGCCCGCATACCCGCTTTTGCAATTTCTCGCCGAGATGGAGTGCGTGAAAATCGCCCCCTATCCGCTCGTGCTGCGCGACGGGCGTTGGCGTGTGGACGCCGCCGCGCTCGACGCCGCCGTCACGCCGCGCACCCGCGCCATTTTTTGCGTCGCGCCGAACAACCCCGCCGGTGCCGTGCCCGACGTCGCCGACCGCGACGCCCTGCGCGAGACCGCGCTGCGGCACGGTCTCGCAATCATCGCCGACGAGGTGTTTCTGGATTTTGCGGCGGAGACGGCGGACGCGGCTGCTGCTGCGGCGGCGGCTGCGGCGGTTTTGCCCACGTGGGCGGGCGAGACCGCCGTGCCGCTGTTCGCGCTGAGCGGCCTCTCCAAGGTGGCACTTTTGCCACAGGCAAAGCTCGCGTGGATTGTGACCGCCGGCCCGGCGCAGTGGCGCGGCGCGGCGTTGGAGCGGCTGGACTTCGTGGCGGACACTTATCTCTCCGCCAGCGCGGGCGCACAAAACGCGGCGGGCGCGTTATTGGCAGCGGCACCTGCGGCGCGGGCAGCAGCACTCCGGCGTATCGCGGCGAACGAGCGTGCGTTGCGCGATTGGTGCGCCGCGAGCACACATGGGCCTGCCTTGCTCCCACGCGAGGCGGGCTGGATGGCACTCATCGCCTTGCCCAAGGGGACGGACGAGGAGGCGTCGGCACTTTATCTCGCGAAACGCGCAGGGGTGCTGGTTCACCCAGGTTTTTTCTACGACATGCCGCCAGACGCAGGTGCGTTTTGGGTAGTGAGCTTGCTCGCCCACGAGGCGGATTTCACCGCCGCGTTTCCCGCCTTCGAGGCCGCGCTACTGCGGCACTGACGGCGACTGCGGAGCGGCGGGACTGCGGAGTGGCGGGCTTACGCGGCGGGCGAGAGGCGCACGACTTTTTCCACGGCGTCGTCCACCTGCGGTATCGTTTCCATGCCAAGCGTCATGCAAGCGATGCCGACATCTTGCAGCACGTAGCGGATTGACTGCTCGCGCTCGGCGTCTTTGACGCGCTTCCCTTCGCCGAAAATTTTCATCGCAATCACGCCTTTTCCATTTTTCACCGCCTTTTGCAGGAGTGCTTTTACGACCTCCGGCTTGTTATCCATGAGCACTCCGAACGGGTTGATACGCGCCATAATCACGTCAACCCAAGGCGTCTCGACGGCCTCGACCAGCGCGTCCCAATTGTGGCAAGAGACGCCGACGGCGCGGATGTGCCCGGCAGCTTTTGCCGCAGAAAAGGCGTCCATGCTGCCTTGGCGTTTTTTGCTCCAACCGCCTTTGAGCATACAGTGCATCAGGAGGATGTCCACGTAGTCGGAGCCGAGTTCGCGGCGGATGCGGTCAATCGTTTTCGGGATGTCTTTATAGACGCCCTTGCTGTCGTCTTCTGTCCAAACTTTGGAGCCGAGCGTGAGCTTTTCGCGGGGGAGCGTTTTGATGGTCTGCGCGACAAAGGGCTGCGAGCCGTAGCTGTCCGCCATGTCGTAAAACCGGATGCCGCGCGAGTAGGCGTGCCGCGCCAACTCGACGAAGTGAGCCATGCCACGGCGCGTCTGGTTCGACGATTTGTTGTAGCCGACGCTGCCGGTGCCGAAGGCGATTTGCGAGACGGTCACGCCGGTATTGCCGAGTTTGACCAAGCGCAATTTTGGCGCGGCGGCGGCGGGTGTTTCCTCCGCAGCGGAGGCCGCAAGCGGGGCGAGTGAGAGTGCCGTCAGGCTGGCGGCACCGGCTTGGAGAAAATCGCGTCTGCTGAGTGTGCTCATAACAAAGCACAAGTTGACAGCCGCAAAGAGGCGCATGTTCCGGTTTCGGTGGAAAAATGGAAAAAATGGGGACGGCGGGCGGGCGGGGACGTGGACG
>JAITPT010000086.1 GCA_031289285.1 Puniceicoccales bacterium | reverse complement strand
GCGGAGATGCTGGCGGCTTACCGCGTTGCATTGTTTAGCAAAGGCGCGGCGATGAAGCGCGGCGACAGCAAAGCAGCGCGTCTCTCCACGGAGACTGCGCAAGCGGTTGCGGAGTCTGGTGGTGTGCTACCATTGCCAGAACGTCTGTGGGAACAATTTCGCTGGCTCACGAAGGGTGCGGTGATTGGGAGCAAGGAGTTTGTCGAAGCTCACCTGCAACAATACCGTGAGAAGACTGGCAATCGTCTTCGGAGCGGCATCCGTCCCTCGTCCGAGCGAGACAGTGAAGGGTTGAGCGATTTGTATTCGCTGCGCGGCATGGCGACAGAATGAAGCGGTGACCTCGTGGCGAAGCGACAGGCGCCGCTATCGAATGCTGCGATGCACGGTGTTCCGATATCCGATATAATGGGAGTCAAATAAAAAAGCGTCTGTCCCTTTTTTGAGTTGCAACAATACCGCGAGAAGACGGGCAATCGTCTTCGGAGTGGCATCCGTCCTTCGTCTGAGCGAGACAGTGAAGGATTGAGTGATTTGTATTCGCTGCGTGGCATGGCGGCAGAATGAAGCGGTGACCTCGTGGCGAAGCGACAGCCGTCGCTACCGACTGCTGCTATGCGCGGTGTTCCGGTATCCGGTATAATGAGAGTCAATCAAAAAAGGGTCTGTCCCTTTTTCAAGAAGTGAAGGGTTGAGCGATTTGTATTCGCTACGCGGCATGGCGACAGAGTGACGCAGTGACCTTGCAACGAAGCGACAGCCGCCGCTACCGAATGCTGCGATGCACGATGTTCCGATGCCTGATATAATGAGAGTCAAATAAAAAAGGGTCTGTCCCTTTTTTGAGTTCTACTGCTTTGCTTCGATGGTGGTGCCGGAGGGGGTGCGGGCGTGGATGGCGGGGTCATACATGGCCTCGGCGCGGGCGGCGGGGAGAACAAAACGGCCACGACCTACAACACGCACTCGATACCAAATCTCACTGTCCGCATTTACCCGGAGCGGCTCTTCGCCAGAAAACACCAGAACGCGGTCGTCACGGATTTCACGGTGAACGGCCCATGCAGCACTGTGCGGCGGAACCCAGCCGAGGTCTCCAGCGCGGAGGAACGCGCCCGGCTCAGCCTCAAAACAGGCAGGCAGCAAATCCTCCACGGCGACCTGCTTGATTGCCACGTCGCTGAGTGCCTCGTCGCCGAGTGCCACACCGCCGCTGCCAAGTGGCCGCAAGGCGAGACGCACCACCACTTGGTCGCCGGCACGAAACGCGGCACCAGCCTCAAGTTTCTTGCCCGCCTCGTCGTAAAACTCGCGGGTCAGCTGCAAGCCGTGCGAGACGGCGGCGGCGGAGACTTGCGCGGAAATGCCCCGTGCGGCACGCAAGATGTAAAGCGGCGTGTCGCTGTTGTTCGCAAACGTGACCGCCGCACCGCCGCCTGCGTCGTATCGGTGGGCGCGTCCGCCAGAGACGGCCACCGGCTTGCCGCCGTCGCGTGCGGCATCGGCGAGAGTGAAGTTGAGCACGGCGTCGGCGTTGGCGTTGACGCCGCTTTTGCGGGCATAGGCGGCGAAGGCGAGCAGGGCGTGGGCGTTGTCCCAAGTGGTGCCCCAGTGGCTATCCTCGCGGCGTCCCTCGTGTTTGCCGCGCAGTGTGCGCAGGCGCTCAATCCACGTCCCGATGTCCGGCGAATCGGGGGCGATTTCCATCTGCGCGAGGATTGCGAAACACAGCTCTTCGGGCGACGTTGGCGTCGTCGGCATCGCTTTTGCTGTCGCCAAAATTGCCTGTGCGCGGGGCAAATCGCCTGTGAGTGCGAAGGCGCGGGCGAGGTGGTAGTAGGGGGTGCTGCTGGCGGCGGTGTCGGTGGCGTCTTTGACGGCGAGCATGGCGTTGCGCTCGGGGTGGCCGCTGATGGCGAGGATGTGGCAAGCGTAGGCGCGTTGCCTGACGGTGCTGTGCGTGTCGTTCGCGATGCGGTTTAGCCAACCCTCGATTTCCTTGCGAAACGTGTCGCCAACCGTGGCACCGCCCTTCGCGGCTTCGATGACGAAGTGCGCGGCGTAGAGCGCGTAGTGGGTGTCGCTCGGCGAGCGCGAGCTGGGCCAAAACGCGAAGCCTCTGCGTTCGCCGAGCCACATCAGTTGCAAGCGGCGGACGGCGGCGTTGACGTTCTCCTTGGCGGTGGCTGCGAAGTTCGGGTCGTCGGCGAGCAACGCGCTTCCCTCGCCGTTGGCGGCGATGAGCGGGAAGACGGCGGAGGTCGTTTGTTCGACGCAGCCGTAGGGGTAGTGCGTGAGGTAACGCAGCGCGGGGAGCAGCTCGATGCCGACATCGGCGCGTGTGCGGAAGCTCTGCGAGGTCAGCCCCGCGAGAAAACCTGCGGGCGGGCGGAAGGTCTCCCGCGCACCGGGCGCGAGGATTTTCAACTCGTTGAGAGTCTCCCACGCGGCGGCGGGGCGGACGGGGAACTCCAAGGTGTGCTCGTGCGTTTCGCCTGCGCCAGCGACGCGGAAGCGGACGACGCTGTGGCCGGAAACCGCGCTGGCTTTGAGGCGGCAGACGAGTTTCGCAGTGCCGTCTTTCAACAAATCGAGCTGCTGTTTTTTGAAGACGCCGCTGGCGTTCTCAAACACGGCGGAGACCTCGGCGGTCGTCTCTGCGCCGCTCTCGTTATAGACGGAGAGGACGACTTCCGCCTCGTCGCCCGGCGCGAGGAAACGCGGGCCGTCGGCCTGTGCTACGAGCTTCGGGCGCACGGCGGCTTGCTCCTTCGCGGAGCCGGTGGCGGTGGAACTCCACGCGACGGCGGTGACGCGCACTTCGCCAGAAAACTCTGGCAACTCAAATGTCGTTTGGGCGACGCCGTCTTTCACGGGCACGCGGGCGTGCCAGCGCGAGAGCGGTTGGAAGCGGCGCGACTTCACGGGGCTGATGCGTTGCAAGAGGCCGCCGCTGCGGTCGCTGTAGTCGCCGCCAGAAGCGGAGTCGGTGCGGAGCACGTTGTCGGCTTTGACGATTGGGATGAGGCGGCTGAACATGTCGTAGATGCGGGAACCGAAGA
Source organism: Puniceicoccales bacterium (assembly GCA_031289285.1). Taxonomy (GTDB): domain Bacteria; phylum Verrucomicrobiota; class Verrucomicrobiia; order Opitutales; family UBA953; genus CALNBE01. Next base: position 9,509 of record JAITPT010000086.1, on the reverse strand, counting down.
GGCGCGGGGCGGCGAAAAATCCGGCGGGGTCGGGCAACTTCTCATGGGAGAGGATGTGGAGTGCTTCGTCGGAAAGCGTGACGGTGACAAACACTGGGTCGTCCTTGGCGGCGGGCGCGACCTGCACACGCACGTCAACGGTGGTGCCGCCGTCGCGGATTTTCACGGTGGTTTGCGGTTGCACGTTGAGGGTGTCGCCCGGGCGGCGCACTTGCAGCGTCTTGCGCCCGTAGAAACGGTGGGCACCCCACTCGCCCTCGGCGACGGCGACGGCGGGGCGCGTGAGCGTCACGGAAACTTCGACGCCCGGCGCGGCGTCGGCGTCGAGCGGGATGTCGAAGCTGTTGTTTTTCGGTGTGATGACATGGGTGAAGGCGCGGGCGAGTTTGGCGTTGCGGATGGTGACGAGCGCGGTGCCGTCGTGGGGGACGCCGACGGTGGCGCGGGCGGTCTCGCCGACGGCGTAGCTCTCTTTGTCGAAGGCGAGCGCGAGTTTGTCGCCGCTGTCGGCGACGGCTTTGAGGGCGCGGGCGCGGTCGTAATCGCCGCCGGCAAAGAAGACGTGCGAGGTGGCGGCGGCGGAGTCTTGCGCTTCGACGGCGACTTCGTAGCGCCCTTCGGTGGGCGGCGTGAAGGTGTAGTGCGCGTCGGCGTCGGCGGGGATTTGCAACGTTTCGGTTTTGATTTCGGAGCGGATGGTCTCGGCGCGAAACTCGTAGCTGTTGCCGTTGTGGGTGTAGTTCCAGATTTCGGAGAGGCGGGCGATGGTGACTTTGGCGGAGGTCTTGGCGGCGAGGCGGGCACCGTCGGGCGCGACGGCGGCGACTTGGATGGTGGCGGGTTTGCCCGCGAGTAGCAGCGGCTCTTGTGTGCGCAAACCGAGGTAGTGCGGGACAACGTGAAAAACTTTTGGCGCGGTTCGCGTGGAGATGGCGCGTCCGCCCGGCTCGAAGACTGTGCCCTCGGCGGTCACGCACACAGCGGCAGCGACGACGCCGAGTGCTTTTAAGGGCGCGACGACGAGGCGGGCGGTGCCAGCGGCATCGAGCTTTTGCGCGGCGGTGCGGGCGTGGACGTTGAGCTGGCCGCGGCGTGAGTCGCCGAAGGTGTATTGTTTCCATGCGTCGGGCGCGAAGGGCGCGTTTTCGTAAGACGCGGTGCCACGCACTTCCAGCCCGACGGCGGGGCGGCCAAAGAGAAATTCCGAGGCGACCGCGAAACCGAACTTGCCGTCTGCGCCGATTTTTTCAGGCACGTCTTTGAGGGCGACGCGGATTTGCGGCGGCACGAAGTCTTCGATGGCGACGGTGCGCACGCCGAGTTTGCTGCCATCGGGCAGGCAGACGACGAACGTCCAGTTGCCGGAGGGTTGCTCGTCGGGGATGGCGAGAGGCTCGGTGGGGACGGCGGCACCAGCGGCGTCGGTGAGGAGCGGGAGCGTTTTGAAAAGTTGGCCGTTGGGCTTACGGACTTCGAGGCGCAGCGGGAGCGGCTTGGGAGCGCGGCCTTCGGAGTCGCGCACGATGGCTTGGACGAACAGCGGTTCGCCGTGGCGGTAGATGCCACGGTCAGAAAAAACAAAGGCTTCGTGCTGGCCCGCCGTGAGGTAGGCGCGAGTGCCAGCGGGCAAATCGTCAGTGACGGCGGAGGCGAGCGCGTGGTTCGGCTCGAGCGGGAGAAAGGTGGTGTCGTCGGCGAGCGCGGCGGTGAGCAGGAAGGGCAGATGCGTGGTGTCAATGGCGAGCGCGGCGTTGAGCAAGAATGGCGGCAGATGCGTGGGGTCGGCACCGAGGGCGGCGGCGTTGAGCGTGAGGAGACCGTTGGCGTCGGTCTTGCCTTCGGCAGCGACGGTGTTGTTGGCACGCCAGAGTTTCACGGTGACGTCGCGCAACGGGCTTCCAGTTTTAAGCGAAGTGGCCCACACCAAAAGTTTGCCGTGAAATCTGTGTGCAGTGAGACCGATGTCGCTCACGCAGACGAGGCGGTGGACGGGCCGGAGCGTTTGGTCGGAGTCGCGGTAAAAATCGAGGAATTTGTAGGCGAGGCGTTCCTCTTTGTCTTTTTGCAGTGCGCTAAGCTCGACGAGGAAGACACCGGTCTCGCCGGGCGCGGTGAAGTCGAGCAGGTTGAGCTGGGGCGTCTGCGGCGTGTTGCGCTGCGGCGCGAACGAGTAGGTGCGCGTCTTCGGCTCCAAGGCGAGTTCGGAGGCGGTGGCGTGGTCGGCGGTGCCAGCGGTGTCGGCGGTGTCGGCGTCGTCATCACGGGAGATGCCGGCGTATTTCTTCGTTTCGCGGGCGAGAAGTTGCGCAATGTTATGCACGGGGATTTTGCAAACAGTGGCTTTGAGGCGCGGGATGTTGACCGCTTTGAGCGGGAGCACAAGCGAGTCGCCAGACGGCGCGAGGTAGCGGCCTGTGGCGTTGAAGGCGAGGCGCGGCGTCAGGTCGGGTGTGCGAAATGTGAAGCGGCGTTCGTTTTCGAGGACGTATTCTTTGGCGGCGGTGCGGCGGGCAGAGGGTTTGAAACCGAGGCCTTTTGCGACGGTGATTGTGTATTCGGTTTGGGGTTTGAAGTTGCCGTGAATGTGTAGCCCATTGAAGCCGTTTTCAAAGGTGATGTCGGCGGCGGGAGTGCTTGTTATATAATCGGAAAAGTTTGTTTTTGTTTTGCCGGGCGCGTCGCGGAGCGTTGCGTCGTAAGGGACATTAAGTGTGAGACGGAAGATAAAGGCGCCGTCGTCGCTGTAGAGTCTCGTTCCCGTGATGCTCAACGGAAGCGGTTTCGCGGTAGCGGGCGAATCGGTGCCAGCGGACTGCGCGGCAGCGTTGGGCGTGGCAGGTGACGGCGTGGCGGCATGGCGCACCGCAGGCGACTGTGGAGAGGCGGCGGACGGCGCGGTTGCGGGCGCGGGCGGCGGCTGTTCTTTTTGCGAGATGAGCGCGAATGCGGCGGCACCGATAAAAACGCCGATGGCGAGTGGTCTGAGAAAAGCAAGTGTATCCATGAGAAAAGCGGTTTGGCGGTTTGGCGGGTGGGTGGGTGGTTTGGCGGGTGGGTGGGTGCGGGTGAGAAGTGACGCCCTGAATGTCGCCTGCCTGCGCAGTGTGCAAGCGGAGATTTTTTGGGGTTGAAGGAAGCAGCGGCTAAAGTTGCTTAAGTTCCCTGTCAAGACAGCGAGGAACTTTTTTATTCGGTGTCTTCTCCCGTAACATCATCTTCCTGTTCGTAGTAATAGGAGTAATCCACGCCCTTCATAAACACTTCGCGGTCACTTATCTTGTCTGTCAAGGCGGACTGCAATAATGCCTTTATCGGGGTAAAATTTGAAACGCTCTCTTCCATAGCAGACAGATTATCCTAAAAACGGCAGTTAATGCGGGCGGTTTGGCACAATCTTTTGGCCGTCTGCGGCTTGCTCTTTCCGCTCCACGCACCGCAAGGTGCGCGTCGGGAAAGCGCAAACCGCATCCGCCTCAAAATCTTGCGCAAACCCATCCCGCTGAACTGCTGTTTTTAGGTTTATCGTCCCAGACAGCGCGGACTTCTCGGTCATCGAAAAAGCGGATTGATATTTTGTTACGCATTAGAGTGCCCTCCTTGTTGCTGTTTCGCAGTTGAACTGCAAACGCAAACTTTTTTTCGTTGCGTTGAATGGGTGCGAAACCGCCGCCCGCCTCGTTGCAACGCCAAGTCAAGTAAAAAAGGGTCTGGCACTTTATTGCTTTCGAGGGGGGGCAAGTCAACAGGAGTAACCGCATCGCAACCGTATCGCAGACTGCTAAATCTGCCTCGGAAAGGTAGTTGCGCTCCAAGCAGACATAGGAGTCTGCGGGACAGGCGCGTGGGACAGACGTGTGGGCTGGCGGGACGGACGCGCTGAGAGGCCAGGTAATTGGGGTGGTCGCGGTATCAGCGAAAGCGGTGTCGGCGGGCGCGGAGGAGCACCCGGTGCTCTCTGCCTGCGCACTCCAAAATTTTGCTGCTGCACTTCGCTCATTTGTTCCATGCATCGTGGTGCCTGTCATGTCAAATAAAAAAGGGTCTGGCACTTTATTGCACAGGGGGGGGGGGCGCGGAGTCAGCGAAAGCGGTGTCGGCGGGCGCGGAGGAGCACACGGTGCCCTCTGCCTGCGCACTCCAAATTTTGATGCTGCACTTCGCTCATTTGTTCCATGCCTCGTGGCGCCTGACATGTCAAATAACTTATTTAGCCTGGTAAATTATTCGGAGACCCGACAAGATTTCACAAAGGAGTTGCAACAGATTGATGTTGGCGAGGTTGTGCAACCCAGTTTGGGTTGTGGTGCAACAAGTACCCACCTTTTGCCGTCCCCTGCGCTATGGGACGGCGTGAAAGAAAGCAGCCTATTTGCCCCAGACTTCGACCTCAATGTAGTGGTTGCCAACGGTGGCAGTGTTGCCGTTGCTCCAGAGGCGCACGTAACGGCCTTTTACGCCGTTGGCGGGAATGATACGACCGTAGTTACTTTCTTCGTATGGAAGGTCTTTGCCAGTGCCAAACTTCAGGATGTTTTCGTAATCGGCGTTAAAAATCGTGTTCACATTCGTTTTGAAATCTTTGTCGTCGGAGATTTGGATAACAACCGATTTGTAGGCACGGCGTCCGCGGAAATAATGCCAGACCGCGATGGCATAAATTGGGGCACTTTCTTGGAGGTCTATTTGCACCCATTGCGGGCCATCCGCGAGTTCCACTTCATAGCCTGCGCTTTGGTCTTTTTCGCCGTCGGTCACAAGTGACAATTCGCCGGCAATAGGGTTATCGTCGCTGGAGGTGACGGGCTTGTCTCTGGCGAGATTGATGATACCCTTGGGGACTTGGAGGGGAGTTTGGGCAAGATTGCGAACTTGCTCAGAGGTGAGATACGATACGGGGAGTTTTATCTGGGCGTTTGGAAAATTGACGTCCACATTTGGAAACTCAATTCTCAACGGCACCATTTCCGCGTCTGGTGCGGCGGCGGGCGGCGTTGGCGCAGCAGTCTTTGTTTGCGCTTCTGTCGCCGTTTTTGGTGCCACTGTTGCCGAGGTCTTCGTTTCAGTTTTCGTTGTCGCCGTCGCGGGTTTGGCGGTCTCTTTTTCGCAACCGCACCAGAGAGGTGCGGTGGCGAAGAGGGCGAGGAATAGGAGCGTTTTCATGGAACGGGCGGCGTTGTTTGTTTTTTAAGTGGCCGGTGGCGAGTAGTTATTTTCCCCAGACTTCGACCTCGATGTAGTGGTTGCCGACGGTGAAGTTGTTGCCGTGGCTCCAGAGACGCACGTAACGACCTTTTATGCCGTTGGCGGGAATAATACGACCGTAGCGTGTTTCGACGTAGGGAAGGTCTTTACCTGCACCAAACCTCAGGGTGTCTTCATAGTCGTTGTTAAAAATCGTCGTCACGCCTGTTTGGAAATCTTTGTCGTCGGAGATTTGGATAACGACCGATTTGTAGGCGCGGTCTTTTTGGCGGTGGTAGTGCCAGACGGCGATGGCGTAAATGGCAGAGGGTTTTTGGAGGTCTATTTGCACCCATTGCGGGCCGTCCGAGAGTTCGACTTCGTAGCCCTCGTCGGCGTCTTTGTCGCCGTCGGTCACAAACTGCAATTCGCCGACAATAGGGTTCTCGTCGCTGGAGGTGACGGGCTTGTCTCTGGCGAGATTGATGATACCCTTGGGGACTTGGAGGGGAGTTTTGGCAAGATTGCGAACTTGCACAGAGGTGAGATACGATACGGGGAGTTTTATCTGGGCGTTTAGAAAATCGATGTTCACATTTGGAAACTCAATTTTCAACGGCACCATTTCTGTGTCTGGTGCGGCGGCGGGCGGCGTTGGCGCGGCGGTCTTTGTTTGCGTTTCTGTCGCCGTTTTTGGTGCTACTGTTGCCGAGACCGCCACCGTTGCTGGCGCAGGAGTCGCCGCCGCCGTCGCCGCTGGTTTTGCGGCGGCGTGTTTGGCGGGTTCTTTTTCGCAACCGCACCAGAGAGGTGCGGTGGCGAAGAGGGCGAGGAGGGGGAGCGTTTTCATGGGTGGGCGGCGGTGTCTGTTTTTTCTGGGCTGGCGGGGGCGGCGGTTATTTGCCCCAGACTTCGACCTCGATGTAGTGGTTGCCGACGGTGGAGGTGTTGCCGTTGCTCCAGAGGCGCACGTAGCGGCCTTTTGCGCCGTTGGCGGATATGATGCGTCCCGAGTTTGTGGCGAGGAAGGGCTGGTCTTTGCCCGCGCCAAACTTCAGGTCGTTGGCAAAGTCGGTATTGAAAATCGTGTTCACGCCTGTCTTGAAATCTTTGTCGTCGGAGATTTGGATGACGACGGATTTGTAGGCGCGGTCTTTTTGGCGGTGGTAGTGCCAGACGGCGATGGCGTAAATGGCAGAGGGTTTTTGGAGGTCTATTTGCACCCATTGCGGCCCGCCCGAGAGTTCGACTTCGTAGCCCTCGTCGGCGTCTTTGTCGCCGTCGGTCACAAAGAGCAATTCGCCGACAATCGGGTTGGTGTCGCTGGCGGTGACGGGCTTGTTTTTGGCGAGGTTGGTGACGCCTTTGGGGACTTGGAGGGGCACTTTGGCGAGGGCGTCAAGTTGTTCTCTGCCGAGAATTGGCACGGGGAGTTTGGGCACCACCGGAGTTCCGATGATTTGCACAGGCGGAAACACGATTTTCAACGGCACCGTCTCGCCGTCTTCGGCGGCAGGCGCAGGCGCGGCGGTCGGTGCAGTCGGCGTGGCGGCGGCGGTTGGCGCAGGTGCAGCAGTTGGCGCGGGCGGCGTGGCCGCAGGTTCGGGCGTCTTGGCGGTCGGCGCGGGCGCGGTTGGCGCGACGGCGGGTGCTGCTGGTTTGTCAGTGGGTTTAGCGGTTGGCGCGGCGGGCTGTGGCGCGACGGCGGACGCCGCTGGTTTTTCAGCGGGTTTGGCGGCGGGCTTTTTTTCGCAGCCGAACCAGAGCGGAGCGGCGGCAAGGAGTGCGATGAGCGGGAGTTTTTTCATGGTCGGATGTTGTTGTTTGTTTTGGGTTGACTTTGCGGAAAGAAGGGGCGCAGCGGGGCGCGGCTTCGAGAGACGTGCGACAAATTGCGCTTGCGCTTGTTCCAGCGGCGGCGGTGTGGCGTAGCGGGGCGACGCGGTGTTATTTCGCGGGGATTAAATGCGGGAGCGCTTTGGAGAGGAGCCAGTAGGCGGGGGCGACGATGCCGACGGGCGCGAGTTTGGCGGGGTCGGGCGCGAGGACGCCGGTGTTGACGCCTTGGGTGAGCAAGATGGGCGAGTGGCCGAGCGAGCTGACGCCGAAGTAGCGCACGTCGGACGAGAGCGACTCGGCGTGGGCGACGAGGCCCGGGCAAAACTCGGCGAGCAGGCTGCGCACTCGCGCCGAGTTGGCGTCAATGATGGCGTTGTCGAGCGTCCCGCCAGCGACGGGTGAGGGGAGCGCGGAGACATCGAGGAGGCGTTTCCAGACATCGCATTTGCCGACGAGGATGGCGACGGGGACGGGGATTTTTTCGGCGGGGTGGAGGCCGAGTTTCGTTTTCACGCGCACTTCCATTTCGGAGAGGATGCTGTCTTGCTGGTCGGCGCGCCCGTGTTGGCGCAGCTGGGGGTCGTCGCAATCAATGAGTTCGCGGCGGAAGCGCGGGTTGCTCGTGGGGTCGTAGAGGAAAAAAATCCCCGCCGAGCTGACGACGTGCATTGCGCCGGGCGAGTCTTCCATGTTGTGCCCCGGCTCGAAGTGTTCGCCAGCGTTGTCGTAGAAGATGACGGCGGCGTTGCGCAGCGCGTCTATGTCGTCGTCGCCAGTGGCAGCAGCGTCGTCTTTGTTTTCGCCGCTGTTGAGGATGTAGATAAAGGGGCGCGGCAGGGCGACCCATTTGCCGAGGCGCGGGAGGCGTTCGTAAGTGGCACCTTCCATCGCGGTTTTTCCCAGCATACATTCCTCGGGCGTGGAGCCGGAAAAAAGGCGCGTGCGCATCAGGTTGAGGAGCATGTTGCCCGTGGGGTCGCCGTCTTTGAAGACGAGGCCGAAGTCTTTGAAAAGGCGCTCTTGCAAGACGTGCGTGAGGACGGCGAGGAAGTAGGATTTGCCCGCACTGGGCGCACCGATGAGCGAGAAGATTTTGTGAGAGAGGTCGAGGTAGCCGGGCGGGAGCGGGCGACGGCAATGCGGGCAGGCGAGGTCAACGGCGGGCAAGCCCATGGGGTCAATGGCCTGACCGTAGTCGTTAAAGTGGGTCGGGTAAAAACGCAACATGGCGTCGGGGCCGAGGACGGGGTCGTTGCGGAGGCTCTCGTGGGCGGCGATGCTGAGGACGTCGCCAGCATCGAAGCGCAGCCAGCAAGCAGGGCAAAAGTAGCGGCCTCTGCCGGAGGCGGCAGCGTCGGTCACGAGGCTATCGGCCTCGGCGGGTGCAGTGAGCAAATCGGCGACGGAGGCGAGGCGGAAACCAGTGTCAAGCCCTCGCGGGCAAACGGCGCATCCGGCGAGGTTCCAGCCGTGCGAGACTGCGGCAGTCGTGATTTCACGCGGGGGGAGTTCGCCGAGAAGTTCGCCAGAGATGACGTCGAAAACTTGCCAGAGATTGGACTCGAAGTAGGGCGGCCAGTTGTCGTCCGCGCCGAAGCGAAAGAGGATGAGGCGCCGCCCGATAAGCAGGGAAACGGTGACGCCTGCGGGGATGGAAACGGAGGAGGTGAGGGGCGAGTCGTTGACGAGCACGGAGTCGGCGACGACGCCCGTCGCGAGCGAGAGCACGAGTGCCCCACGGTAAGCGCGGAACTCAACGGCGACGGTTTGGCCGCGCATGTTGTATTCGTGAATGAGGCGCGGAAATTGGGTGACGTTTTCGCGTTCGCCGGTGAGGCAGTCCAGAAGCGTGAGCGAGATGACCGGACCTGCGGCGGCGGTCTGCTGACGGGGCAATTGCGGCTGTTGCGGCGGTGATGGATACATGAGCGGCTGCGTGGCGGAAAAAACGTTGTTGGGAAGATGAGTTGGGAAAGGGAAGTCGGAAAAAAGAAGTTGGGAAAGAGGAAAGGTGGCGCGGCGGGCGCGGAGAGGGCGCGGAAGATAGGTGTGGTAACGGGTGTTTTCAAGCTCCTTTATTCCTTCTGGGAGGAGGGAGGGGATGAAATGTGTGTTGGCTGAATCAAGTGTGTGTCTTGTGACGGAAAGTTTCACATGCCCCCAACCAATGCAAGCAAAAAAGTGACTGGCACTTTATTCTTCGATGGTCTATCCCCCAAAACAAAATAAAGGGTCAGACGTTTTTTTGTTTGCATTCGCTTGCTTTCTGCCCAATCTTTCCCGCCTTCACCGTCAGCCAACCTTAGCAACCAACCAACCAACCTAATCATTATGGCAAGACAACATCGTTTCCTCTCGCATGAGGAGTCTGCAGTCTATCACTGCATATCGCGGACAACCGGCTCGGAGTTCCTTTTCGGAGACTCCGAAAAAGAAGTCCTCCAAAGACACCTACATCAGGTCGCAGACTTCTGCGGCGTTCAGGTGCT
>JAITPT010000051.1 GCA_031289285.1 Puniceicoccales bacterium | reverse complement strand
GCCTCGGAGGTTTTGAGGCGTTGCGTGACAAACTTGCTCCTGACGCGCCGGAGGTGGGCAGGGGCGAGGTCGAGCTTCGCGGCGACAGACGCTGGCAAGTAGGCTTTGAGCAGCGCGGCGACGGTTGGCAGGTCGTCCATGGCGTCTTGGACAAGTTTGTCTTCCGGCTGGTGAACCGCCTTGGCGTCGCCGGTGTCGGCGGCACCGACTGCGGCATCGGCACCTGTGGCCTGTTTGCTTTGGGAGTGTTTTTTTCGGGAGGGCATTTTGGGGGAGAGTGGAAAACTCTTTTTGCGAATGCAACCGCATTGGCGAAACGCCGCACACTCGGCAAACAAGCAACTGCCGTTCTCCGGCTCACAGCCATTCCAGCAGCCACTCGGCGGCGGGGGGCGTGTCGCAAGCCTCGCCGCCAAGCATCTCGAAAAGCGCGGCAGCGTCGTTCTGCGCGTCGAGCGCGACCTGCGGATTGTCGAGGCACTCGGCGAGTCGCGCCGCCAGCGCATCGGGGTTGGCAGCACCTTGCAAATACTCCGGCCAAGCAGGGCGTCGCAGCAAAATGTTTGCAATGCCCAGATACTCGACCCCACGCACCAACAGCCGCCCGATGAACCACGTCAGCGGGTTGGCGCGATAGACAATCGCACCCGGAACGCCCGCCAGCGCGAGGCTCAGCGACATCGTGCCAGAGCTGGTCAACGCCGCCGACGCCGCCAACACGTCGCCGTCGCGCGGCGCGAGAGTGACGCTCCCAGCGAGCGCGGGGAAACGCGCCAGTGCGGCACGCAAAACGCCCAGCACGGGTTCGCCCGGATGTATCACCAAGGCTTGGCGCGAGGGATGCGCGGCGAGAAACTTTTCCCACGCCCGCAGCAAAACCGGAAAGATTTTGCGCACCGCTTTGGGGCGGCTTCCGGGTAGAAGCAGCACGGGAGCGTCCGCCGCATAACGCGCAGGCAAGGTGTGGCCGGGCGCGACAAACGGGTGCCCGACAAAACGTGCCGGAAGCGTGGTGTCCGCGTAGCAAGCGACCTCAAACGGGAAAATGACGCCGAGGCTGTCGAGCGTTTTCGCCATCTTAAAACGCCGCCCCGCTTTCCACGCCCAGATTTGCGGGCTGATGTAAAAACACAGCGTGACCGAGCCGCCGCCACGCCTGCTGAGCTTCTCGCGCCGGAGCGCTTCGGCGAGGCGCAGGTTGAAGCCCGGGTAGTCCACAAAGCAAACCATGCGCGGGCGGTGTTCGCGTATCCAGCCGAGCACCAGCGCAAAAAGCCGCTTGTAAAAACCCAAGTGCGCAAGCACCTCGACGAGGCCGACAGCGGAGAAGCGTGTCATGTCGAAAAGCAGCTGCGCACCGGCGTCGTGCATGGCGGGCGCACCGAGCGCGGCGACACGTAGGGCGGGGCGGCGCAGCAAGAGGTCGCGCACGACACGTGCGGCGTGGTCAGCACCGGAGTGCTCGCCCGCGATGAACAGGATGTCGGTGGTGCCGTTTTCGGGCGGCGGGAAACTTTCGGGAAGCGGGACTGGCGAACTCATGCGCGGTGCGGCAGCGGCGGGTTTTTAGCGAGAGCGCACAAAACGGCGACACAGCTTTTCCGGCAAGGCAAAAGCCGCCGCGCCGCCGCCGTGTGCGCTCTTGCGACGACGGGCGAGCGGGGGGACTATAAAGAGCATGTCGTTTCTGGAAGTTTTTGAGAAATACCCGTGGGAGCAGGTGCGCGGCGAAATCTACTCGCGCACTGCTGCCGACGTGCGTCTCGCGCTCAACCGCGCCGCCGCCAACGCCGCCACGCTCGACGATTTGCAGTCTCTGCTCTCCCCCGCCGCCGCGCCTTTTCTCGAAGACACCGCCCGACTCGCCCGCGCCAAAACCCTCCGCCGTTTCGGGCGCGCCGTCCAGCTGTTTGCCCCGCTCTATGTCTCCAACGAGTGCAGCAATATCTGCACCTATTGCGGGTTCAGTATGCAAAACAAAATCCCCCGCCGCATCCTCACCGACGCCGAAATCTTGCGCGAGACCGCCATCCTCAAACGCTGCGGTTTCGACCACATCCTCATCGTCTCCGGCGAATCGAGTTTGCGCGTCGGGACGGATTATTTTGAACGAACCATCCGCCTGCTGCGTCCGCATTTTTCCAGCATCACGCTGGAAGTCCAGCCGCTCGACACCGCCGACTACGCCCGCCTGCGCCACTCCGGCCTCTCCGCCGTGCTCGTTTATCAGGAGACCTACAACCGCGCCGACTACGGCAAACACCACCTCAAAGGGCGCAAAGCCGACTTCGCTTACCGCCTCGCGACCCCCGACCGACTCGGCGCGGCGGGCGTCAATAAAATCGGTCTCGGCGCACTCTACGGGCTTGAAGATTGGCGCGTGGACAGCTTTTTCGTCGGCCTCCACCTGCGCTATTTGGAACGCGCCTACTGGCGTTCGCGCTACTGCGTCGCCTTCCCGCGCCTGCGCCCCCATGCGGGCGGCCTCGAGCCAAAAGTGGAGATGACCGACCGCGACCTCGCCCAGTCCATCTGCGCATTTCGCCTTTTTGACAACGAGGTCGAGGTCTCACTCAGCACCCGCGAATCCCCGCTTTTCCGCGACCGCGCTCCCGCCTTCGGAGTGACGACCATGAGTGCAGGCGCGAAGACCAACCCGGGCGGCTACGCCGAGGCCGAAGTCAGCCTCCCGCGTGGGCAACGTGCGCTCGAGCAGTTTCACGCCTCCGACGAACGCCCGCCCGAAACCGTCGTCGCCGCCCTCCGTTCCAACGGCTACGAGCCTGTCTGGAAAGACTGGGACGCCTGCTACGATTGCCAACCCGCAGCCGCTGCCTGAGCCACAACACACATCCACTTCGCCGCCCGTTCGCCCACTTCGCCGTTCGCACACCCGCCAGCTGCTCGCCCGCAGTGCTCCCGTCGGTCTTGACGCACTGCGGGCTTTCCCTATCTTACGCGCCCCTCGAAACTCGTGAAAAATCTTTTCTCAAAATTCTTTGGAAAACCAATGAGCCAACCGACCGACACCGACCCACCGACAAACACAGCCGGCACCGACGCCGACGCCAACACCACCAACACTCCCGAAGCCACCACCGCTTCCCACACCACAGCCGCTCAGGCCGCCCACACCCGCGTTCCCGACGCCAGCGACATCGCCGACGACTCCGCTCCCGACTTAGCTCCCGACATCGAGACCGAGACCGACACCACCGCCGCACTCCTCGACGAAAACGCCCGCCTGCGCGACGCACTGGCACGCTCCCTCGCCGACCTCGATAACTACCGCCGTCGCGTCAATCGCGAGAAAGAAGACCTTCGCAAATACGCCGCGCAAAAACTCATCGAAGACCTCATCCCCATCGCCGATAACTTTTCCATCGGCCTCGCCGCCGCCGCGAAACACCCCGAAGCCGCGCCCGTCGTCGCAGGGTTCAAAATGATTTCCGAGCAAATCAAACGCGCCCTCGAACAACACGGCCTTCGCGAAATCTCGCCCCTCGGCGAACCCTTCGACCCGCACTCCCACGAGTCCGTCAGCCAGACCGCACACGACACCATCCCCGAGCAACACGTCGCCGCCGTCTTGCGCACCGGCTACTCGCTTCACGACCGCCTCGTGCGCCCCGCCGCCGTCGTCCTCTCCACCGGCCCCGCAACCGCGACGCCAGCGGCAACCGCAGCAGCACCGGCACCGACAAACGCCGCGCCGTCGCCCGCCGCGCCGTCGCCCGCCGCGCAGACATCCGGTGCGTCCGTCGCGCCAACATCCGGCGCGTAATTTTAACCGCACCCATATTTCCTACAAACAACCGCCAATGGCCGAAGACTATTACAAACTGCTCGAAGTCGAGCGCAACGCCTCCGCCGAAGAGATTAAAAAAGCCTACCGCAAACAGGCCATGCGTTACCATCCGGACAAAAATCCGGGCGACAAAAGCGCGGAGGAGATGTTCAAAAAAGTCTCTCATGCCTACGAGGTTCTCTCCGACACACAGAAGCGCGGCATCTACGACCAACACGGCGCAGCGGCGTTTGAGAACGGCGGCGGTGGCCCACGTGCGAGCAGCGGCGGCGCGGGTTTCCAAGACCCGATGGACATCTTCCAGCAGTTCTTCAACCAGATGGGCGGACGCTCCGGCGGAGGCAGTTTTTTCAGCGACCTCTTTGGCGGCGGCGGGGGTGGTGGCGGCGGCGGCGACGAGACCCAAGGCGAAGACCTCCTCTTCAACATTAAAATCAGCCTCGAAGAAGCGGCGACCGGCGTCGAAAAACAAATCAAATACAAACGCCACGCTGTCTGCCCGCATTGTGGCGGCAACGGTGCCGAGCCGGGCAGCTCGCGCAAACGCTGCAACGATTGCGGCGGCAAAGGGCAAACCATCCGTTCCAACGGGTTTTTCTCCATGCGCCAGCCCTGCCCCACGTGCAGCGGCACCGGCCAAATCATCGAGAAACCCTGCCGCGATTGCCGCGGCGAAGGGCGTGTCGTCGAGACCGCCACCACCTCCGTCAAGATCCCCAAAGGGGTGGACAGCGGTGTGCGTCTGCGCTCCACGGGCAACGGCTCGGCGGGCGCGTCCGGCGCACGTGCGGGCGACCTCTACATCGTCGTCCACATCGTGGAGCACGACCTCTACGAACGCCAAGGCGACGACCTGCATTGCGCGGTGCCCATCAAGTTCACGCTTGCCACGCTGGGCGGCTCGGTCGAGGTGCCCACGTTGAGCGGGCGCGCCTCGCTGCGCATTCCGCCGGGCACCGCCGCAGGCACCATCTTCCGGCTGCGCGAAAAAGGAATGCCCAATCTGCGCGACGGGCGAATGGGCGATTTGTTTGTCCACGTCGAGATTGATGTCCCCAAAAAACTCAGCGACGAGCAGCGCGAAAAACTCGAAGAGTTTGCGCGTGTTTGCGGTGACGACACCAAGCCCGTCTCCGAGTCGTGGGCAGAAAAGTTCCGCCGTTTCTTCGGCAAATAATCCTATGGGCACTCCTAAAAATAAATTTGGGGTTGGTGCATCTCCCGTCCCGTAGGGACGAAATGTCGGTAGCACGGGACTTTA
>JAITPT010000308.1 GCA_031289285.1 Puniceicoccales bacterium | reverse complement strand
CGCCGCCGTTAACCTATGGCTTCGCCATAGGCTATTATGAAGCCGCGCCTTCAGCGCTACGATGCACCCTCCGTTTCAAAGGCTATTCTCGTATTTTCGCGCTACCTGAACGGTATTGGACTAAAGCCCCGTGCTACCGACATTTCGTCCCTACGGGACGGGGGATGCACAACCCCAAATTTATTTTTAGGAGTGCCCCACAATCTTTTGGCCGTCTGCGTCTTGCTCTTTCCGCTCCACGCACCGCAAGGTGCGCGTTGGGAAAGCGCAATCCGCATCCGCCTCAAAATCTTGCGCAAACCCATCCCGCTGAACTGCCGTTCTTAGGATTATCGGCGGGTGGTTTGGGCGGCGAGGTTGACGGCGCGGAAGCCGGCTTCGCGGGCGTAGTCGGTGAGTTGGAAAATGCGCTCTGCCGAGAGCGTTTTGTCCACAGCGAGTAGTAAGACGGCGTTGCCGCCGTGCTGGCGGGCGGCGTCGGCCATCGCTTGGCGCAACTCCGAGTCGCCGATGTTGTAGCGGCGCCCGTTGAAAAACGCCAAGTCGTCGCGGGTCGTCACGACAAGCGTCACATCCGTCATCGCGCCGGGCAGGGCAGACTGCGAGCTGCGTGGCAAATCGAGACGCATGGGGGCAGGCGCGGCACCTTCGGTTTTGTCCGGTGGCTTGGCGGAGGCGGTGCCGACGTCCAGCTCCGTAAATAGCCCGGGGGCGAAAATGAAGCGCGAGCCAGCGAGGGAGAGCATCAGCGCAATGAGGCAGGCCGAGACTAAGGGCAGGACGTCAATACGTGTCTCCGGTTGCGGGGCGCGTTCGCGCAAACCGAGCGGGCTGTGGAAATACATGGCGGCAAAGATAGACGCACAGGACAGCTACCCCAAATAAAAAAACCGCCGTCGTGGGGCGGTTTTTCGGACGCCCCTTGCGCACGGCGTTGTGCGGCGTGGCGGGCGGACGTTGGCGCGTGGGTTACACGTCGGGTTTTGTCTTGGGGAGACCGACAATTTTTTTGCCGTCCCATTGACCGCGTTTTTTGAGGAGGTCAATACGTTCGAGCCGTTTCAAGACGGTGCGCTTGGAGGAGCCGGCGGCGGCGGATGCTTTGAAGCTGTTGTGCTGTGACATGGTGTTTTCGGTTTGTAGTTCTATGAAAAAAAAGGTGGCGGCAGGAAACGGAGCAGCACCCAGAACGCAAGATGTTTTTTCGTCCGCGCCGCGCCGTGTGCGCAATGGCATTTTACTTTTTGGCTTTTTCGGTGGCGTCGAGGATGTCGGTGAGGCGTTTGCGCGAGGCGGCCAGCTCGGGGGTTTTGCTCGTGGCGAGGAGACGCCGCGCTTCGGCGAAACGCCCAGTGCCGGTGAGCGCGCGCGCTTGTTGCAGCCACGCGGCTTCGCGGTCGGGCGCGGTTTTTGCCTTGGCGGCGATGCGCCCCCATTCGGCAAACGCGCCAGCGTAGTCGGGCGGGTCGCGCTCAAAAAAACTTTCGGCGTAGCGCCACTGGAAGGCTTTGTTTTCGGGCGTCAGTTCGGCGGCGCGGCGAAATGCGGCCTGCGCCCGTGTGCTGCATTCCGCCTGTGTTTTGAAAATGTTGTCGCGCACGAGGTGGGCGTTGTAGGTCGTCAGAAACTCGCCGTAGTGGAAGTGGTAGATGGCGGTGGCGGGTTCGAGCGTGACCGCTTGCCCGAGCAGATTATGTGCCGCGATATACCTTCCCTCCTCGGCGGCGAACACGCCAAGCTGGTGCTTGATGACGGCGGTGTTGGGCATGAGCCGGTCGGCCATTGCGAAGCATTCGTTGGCGCGGGCGCGGTCGTCTATGAGGCGGAGAAACTTCCCGTAGAGCACCATGATTGCAGCGTCGTCGGGACGCCGCGATAGCAGCACTTCGTAGCGGCGGGAGAGTTCGGTGAGGCGGCGCTCTTTTTCGGCGTGGGGCAAACGGCGTAGCTCGGCGTCGTCTTTCAGCGCGGTGAAGAGGGCTTCTTGGTCGCGCAAAATCCCGTCGAGCGTGAGGGCGTCGGCTTCGTCGCGGAGGGACTCGGCGTCGGGGAGCGCGGGGGCAGGGGGCGGGGTGGACGGAGTGGACGTGGTGGACGCGGTGGACGTGGTGGACGGCGAGGAGGGCGCGGCGTTGGCGGCGGTGGCAAACAACGCCGCTGGTGCAGCCGCTGCGAACACCGCGAGAACAGCAGCGAGCCGCCAGTGCCGCGCCGTGGCGGCGGGGGTGGCGGTGGCGTCGGTGGCGGCGGCTGAGGCGGTGGCGGTGGCGCGGTTTGCGGCGTGTGTGTTTGCGGGTGGCATTGTGGTGGGTCGCGGGGCGCGGAGCGCGGGTTTTCGGCGTGTGTTAGTGGTGGTGTCCGCAGCCGCAGTGGCCGCCGCAGCAACCGCCGCTGTGCGTGTGGCCGCTGCCTTTGCTGCCTTTGGTGTGAAAGGTGGGCAGTTGTTTTTCCAAGTTTTTGCTCCCGCAGTGTGGGCACTCCGGCTTCTGCGGGCCGTTCACAAAGATTTCCGACGCCTTGTGGCAATCGAGGCATTCGTAGTCGTAAAATGGCATGGCTCGCAGGAAAGCGCGGCGGGCTACTCGCTCAACATTTCTTTTGCGAGGCGGGTTTTCCATGCCGCGATTTGCGCCGCCACTTGGCCCGGGCCGGGCATACCAGTTTTTTCGCGGGCGAGCATGGCGGTGCGCAAATCGAAGACCGACGCCCAGTCTTCGCCAAAGGCAGCGTGGATGTCGCGCACTTGCGCGAGAGAAAGTTTGTCCAACGGCACTCCGGTTTTTCCCGCCAACGCTACGGCGGCACCGACGGCGTGGTGCGCCTCGCGAAACGGCACGCCGCGCCGCACCAAGTAGTCGGCGAGGTCGGTGGCGAGCAGCAGCGGGTCGGCGACGGCGGCGGCGCAACGCTCTGGCCTGAGGCGCAGGCCGCGCAGCGTCTCGCGCAGCACGGCGAGGCAGAGCAGGAGGGTGTCGAGCGAGTCGAACACGGGCGGTTTGTCCTCTTGTAAATCGCGATTGTAGGTGAGCGGTAGCCCCTTGGTCAGCGTCAAGAGCGTGTGGAGGTTGCCTTGGAGTCGTGCGCTTTTGCCGCGCAGTAGCTCGAGGGAATCGGGGTTTTTCTTTTGCGGCATCAGGCTGGAGCCAGTGGTGAAACCCTCCGGCAATTCCGCAAAACCAAACTCCGCGCTGCCCCACAAAATCATGTCTTCCGCCACACGCGAAAAATGGACGCCGCAGAGGGCGCAGTGCGCGGCGAACTCGATGAAGAGGTCGCGGTCGGCGACGGCGTCCATGCTGTTGGCGGTGAGGCGCGGCTTGCCCGCCGTGTCAACAAAGCCGAGCTGCGCGGCTGCGAACTCGCGGTCCACGGGCAGCGTCGTCCCCGCGATGGCACCGGAGCCGAGCGGGCAGATATTGGCGCGTTCTGCAAACTCGCCGAAGCGAGCGAGGTCGCGCCCGAACATTTCCGCGTAGGCGAGGAAGTGGTGCGCCGCGCTCACGGGTTGGGCGCGTTGCAGGTGCGTGTAGCCGGGGACGAGCACCGCTTGCCATTGCTCGGCGAGGCCGACGACGACGGCGAGCAGGGCGCGAAGCTCGGCGGCGGCGCGGGCGGCGGCGTCTTTGAAAAACAGGCGCATATCTGTCGCGACTTGGTCGTTGCGGCTGCGGGCGGTGTGGAGCTTGGCGGCGGCGGGCACACGTTTTGTCAATGCCTGCTCGATGTTCATGTGGACGTCTTCGAGGGCGGTTTCCCACTGGAAAACACCGGCTTCGATTTCGCCGAGGATGGCGTCGAGACCGGCGTGGATGGCGTCGCGCTCGGCTTCCGTGATGATGCCCACGTGGGCGAGCATGGCGGCTTGCGCTTTGCTTCCGGCGATGTCGAAGGGGGCGAGGCGGGCATCGAAGGAGACGGACTCCCCGAATTGAACCATGAGCGGGTGGGGGCCGTTGGAGAAGCCCCCGCCCCAAGTCGCCTGAGCGGGTATTTTATTTTTCACGGGCGCATGGTTACCAAAACGGGCAGGCAAAGACTAACCTCAAAAACGGAACGAAGGTTCGCCCTCCGAAAAAAACCGCGCTTCCCCCGCCGCTGCCGCGCTCCCATGCTCCGCCGCCATTATGCCGAACACAACCGACGCCATCGCCGCTGACGCCATCGTCACGGGCAGCGGAATCGCAGGCCTGAGCTTTGCCCTCAAACTCGCCGCCAAGGGGCGCTCCGTCATCCTCATCACTAAGAAAAACAGTGCCGAGTCTAACACCAACAAGGCGCAGGGCGGCATCGCTTGTGTCACCGATTCCGCCGACCGTTTTGAGTCGCACGTGCGCGACACGCTTGAGGCGGGCGACGGCTTGTGCGACGAGGGCGTCACCCGCGCCATCGTCGAGGCGGCACCGGTGCGTGTGCGCGAGCTTGCGGAGGCAGGCGTGAACTTCTCGCGCTCCGGCGCAGGTGAGCAATTCGACCTCGGGCGCGAGGGCGGGCATTCGTTCCGCCGCATCTTGCACGTCAAAGACCTCACCGGTGCCGCCATCGAGACGGCCTTGCTCGACGCCGTAGCGCGTAGCCCGCGCATCCGCGTCTTCGAGCATTTTTTGGCGATTGACGTGGTGACGCGCCAGACGGCTGCCCGCACTGCCGCGCCTGTCGGGGCAAACGCCGTCCTCGGCCTCTACGCGCTCGACACGCGCTCCGGCGCGGTTGTCACGCTCCGCGCACCCGTCGTCGTGCTCGCCACGGGCGGCGTCGGCCAAGTCTATCAATTCACCACCAACCCCGACATCGCCACGGGCGACGGCGTGGCGATGGCCTACCGCGCCGGTGTCTCGGTCGCCAACATGGAGTTTGTGCAGTTCCACCCCACCGCGCTGTTCACGCACGATGGCGACCGCTCGCTCATCTCCGAGGCCGTGCGCGGCGAGGGTGCCGTGTTGCGCGACCTCGGCGGCGAGGCGTTCATGGGCCGTTACCACGCCCGCGCCGACCTCGCCCCGCGTGACATCGTCGCCCGAGCTATTGATAGTGAGATGAAAAAAAGTGGCGCGGCGCACGTCTGGCTCGACATCCGCGGGCGCGGTGAAGACGCGCTCCTGCGGCGTTTCCCGCACATCTTCGCCACCTGCCTCAAACACGGCGTCAACATAGACCGCGACCTCATCCCCGTCGTCCCCGCCGCACACTATCTCTGCGGCGGCGTGCGCACAAATCTACGCGCCGAGACGGAGCTGGCCGGCCTCTACGCTTGCGGCGAGGTCGCTTGCACGGGCTTACACGGCGCGAACCGCCTCGCCTCCAACTCGCTCCTCGAGGCCGTAGTCCTCGCACACAACGGCGCGGAATCCGCCGACGCATTTATCGGCGCGAGCACCGCTGGCGGTGAGGCGGTGCGCGATTGGGTGGACGGCGACGTGACGGATAGCGACGAGCGCGTCGTCATCACGCACAATTGGGGCGAGCTTCGCCGGACGATGTGGGACTACGTGGGCATCGTGCGCACGACAAAACGCCTCCTGCGGGCGCGGGCACGCATCGCCGCGCTCGAACGCGAGATACAGGAATACTACTGGAACTTCAAAGTGGAGCCTGCACTGCTCGAACTGCGCAACTTGACGCTCGCAGCGCGGCTGATTGTCGAGTGCGCATTGCAACGCAAAGAGAGCCGCGGGCTACACTACACTTTGGATTTTCCGCAAAAAACCGCCGTGCCTATTGACACCGTTGTGCGCAGGGGCGAGGCGCAAGAAAATGGAGCCACTTGTCAGACTTGAACTGACGACCTGCTCATTACGAATGAGCCGCTCTACCAACTGAGCTAAAGTGGCGACAGGCGCGACATCCTGCGAAAACCCCGCCAACGCGCAACTTTTTTTTGGCGAGACGCGACGATGGCCGAGGCCGCGCCACCGCCGCGCCACCGTCGTGCTGGCGTCGTGTCGCCCGCGATGTCGCTGTCCGCCGACTGCCGTTCTGCCGCTCCGCGAAACAAAGGGTTGCGCGGGGCGCACGGTTTGGGCGACAAGTAGCCCAGTAGCCCGTCCGCGACGGTCTCCGCCTTTTTTTCGCCTACCGCCGAATGTTCCCACCAATCACCGCAGCCTTTTCCCTTCTCACCGCGTTAGCCTTCGGCAGACGCCGGCTGATGCTGCTGAGCCTCCTCGCGCTCGTCGCGGCGGGTGCGTATTTCTTGCCCGACGCACACTACGAGCAGGGCAACAGCCGTATCAAATGGGCGTATTTTTTGGTGATGCTCGGCTTCATGGGCGCGGGTGCTTCCAAGGGTTACTCGCGTGGCCCACTGCGCCAACTCGCCACAGTCGCCGCGCTCACCGTGGCAGGTAGCGGCGCGTGGCTGCTCGGCCCGTCCTTCGGGCACCTCGCACTAAAAAGTGCCGGCGTGCCCTTGCTCCTGCGCGGCGTCGTCGGCGCACTCTTGCTCGGCGCACTGCTGTGGCTGGCCGCACTCACGCTGCTGTGGAACTTCGGGAAGCCGCGCGTCAACGAGCTTGGTGAGACCGACAACCCCGTGCTCGGCGCAGTAGTCGGCTGCTGGACGGGCGTCCTCTGGGGCGGCATCCTCGCGCTCGCCATCGCCTCGCTCGGAGCGTTCGCACAATTCTGGCTCGACACCACGCCCGACGCGCCGGACAGCACCACGCGCGGCGCACTTCGGCGTCTCGTCCTCGTCAAAAACTCCCTCGCGCTTCTCCCCGGCGGCGGCGGGTTGCGCACGTGGAATCCGTTGCCCGCTCGCCCGCGCCGCACTCTCGAAAAAGCCGTCCGCCTCTTCGGGACGCCCGGCGGCTACCTGCGCATCCAACGCGCCAGCGCCGTCCGCGCCTTCCTCACCGACCCCGCAATTTATCCGCTCACGCAAGACAAAGAAATCATCGCGCTTCTCCAAAAACGCGACGCCGAGGCACTCCTCGCCCACCCACGCATTCGCCGCTTGCTCGCCGACGACGAGGCTCAGAAAAAAATCTTAGAACTCGCCGCGAACGCCGACATAGACGCCATCCTCGACGAAGCACTCGGGCAAAAGCCCGCCCGCCCACGCAACCCAGACGGCTCGCTCCCACCGCCGTCTGCGGCGACGTCGGCGACCTCGGCTGCGTCGGCGGCGACGTCTGCTGCGTCTGCGTCGTCTGCTGGCGTTTCGCCGTCGCCGCCGTCGCGACCAACAACGCCGCCAACGCCAGCAACGTCGTCGTCGTCGCCAACGGCACCAGTGTTGCCGTCGCCCGACCCGCTCTGAAACTATTTTTTTACAATTGCATTTTTCCTCTTGCAACGCCGCCGCGATTTCATTCAGTCCCCCGCCTTTCCTTACTTTTTCAAACACACGCACGAACCACACATGAAGACTCCTTTGCATACATGCATTCTCACAGCCGCGCTTCTCGCAGCGCCCGCACTCGCCGCTCAGACGGCTGCCCCCGCTACGGGCACCCCCGCACCTGCGGCGGCTCCGGCGGCTGGCACCGCAGATGCCTCGCCCGATGTCATCCAGCAGGGCAATCAAAAACTGAAGCGGATTTCCAACATCAAAACCATTCAGACTAACCGCGAGTTTCAGCGCAATGTCCGCGTCGTCCAAGGGCAGCGCGACGCTGCCCGCCAACTCAGCCAACGCTTCGAGCAAGCCTTCACGACTCCCGAGAAGGAAGTGATCAAAAAACACCTCGACGACCTCGTCAAAAATCTCGAAGAAAATAATAAGCGAATGGTCCAAACTTATGGATTTAGCGTTACCATTGATTACGTCATCCAAATCGTCAAATCCCGCATCTACGAACCGCTCTCCGAAGACGAATTTAAGAGGCTCACCCAAGCCGAGCAAAACGACGCCGACCGCATCATCAGCCGCCCCAGCAAAGACAGTGCTGGTAAGGAAATCACCCTGCGCTTCAAATATCTCGCCCCAATCAACGGCGTTCCCAAAAACGAAAGTTTCCGCCAAGACGCCCAACGCTACCAAACCTTCCGCCAGCAATTCGCACAGCTTACCCAATATCAGCCGCAAGCCAAAACCGACGAAGAAAAGACAAAAATCGCAGAGGCACTGAAAAAGACGGAAGAAGAAATCAAGAAGACCGAAACCGCAGCCTACACCGCTTACGGCTTCAGACTTAAGGAAGGGCTGATTCAGGAATTTGAGGAAATCAACCTCTACATGCCCGTCACCGACGAACAACTCAAACAAATGGAAGAGGAGGAAAGGAGACGGGCCGCTGCTGCACCCGCCGCCGCTCCTGCTCCCGCCCCCACGCCGAAACCCTGAAAAATAGCATTTCCCAACAAACACTTTTTTCCTAACCACACATAAAAAATACCATACCTATGGCAGACCAAACACCCGCTCCTGAAATAATAGAGCAAAACGGGCAGAAACTCGCGCTCGTGGCGACCATCAAAACCGCCGCTACAAACCGCGAATTCCAACGCAACGTTCAACTCGTTCAACAGCAACGCACTGCTGCTGTCGAACTCAAAAACCGCGTGGACCAGGCACTCACGCAAGGCGAAAAATCCGCTTTGCAGCAGCGTCTTGACGAGACCGTCAAAAGTCTCGATTCCAATAATGCGCTCATGACGAAGACCTACGGGTTCTCGCTCCTGCGCAACTACGTCATCTCCTTCGTCAAAACGCGCCTCTACACGCCGTTGACCGACGAGGAGTTCGAAAAACTCCCCGCCGAGGACAAAGCCAAACCCGAAGCCATCAAGACTGTTGAAGGCAAGGTTTATCTCTACATCGCCTCCATTGAGGGCATTGCTGCCAATGACATTTTCCGTCAAAACGTGCAGCTCGTCCAAGTGCAGCGCAATCGTCTCGTCCAAATCAAGCAGGCACTTGAACGTAACCCGCCCGCCGCCGACAAGGCAAAACTGGACGAAGAGTTCAAGAAATCCGAGGAGACCCTCAAGAAGAACAACGACGAGATGGTGAAACTCTATGGTTTCAGCCTCGTGCGTAACTATTTGCTCGAGGTCGAGGAAGCTCAGCTTTACACCGCCCTCACCGAGGAAGAAATCAAAAAGGTCGGCGAAGCCGCTCCTGCTGCTCTTCCCGCCGACGCTCCCGTCCCTGCCATCGCCGAGACAAAAGCCGACGCCCCTGCCAAAAAAGCTCCCGTCGCCGAAAAGAAGTAATTCTGAAAAGCAGAAATAGAAACTTAAGCAAAAAAGACGCTTAAGCGGAAATTAAAGCAGAATATCAGTTTTTGACCCAACAACAAAAAAACGCCTCCGCAATCTGCGGCGGCGTTTTTTGTTGTCCGCTGCCCCCACAGAAAAAAGTGCCAGACGCTTTTTCACTTGCATCTGTGGATAAATAGACAGTGAAAGCTTTCGGGCACGCACTTCTGCCCACTTCAGCAATTTCATGCGACAAGTCAATTGTCTGCACATGTCTTAGACAAAATAAAAAGGGGCCAAACACAGAAAAAAGTGCCAGACGCTTTTTCACTTGCATCTGTGGATAAATAGACAGTGAAAGCTTTCGGGCACACACTTCTGCCCACTTCAGCAATT
>JAITPT010000306.1 GCA_031289285.1 Puniceicoccales bacterium | reverse complement strand
GTTTGACACCTCTGTCAAACCCCGCATTCACCTCTCCGCCGATGACCGACACCGAAACCTCCATCCTCGCCGCTGCGCAAAACGTGTTCCTCCGAAAAGGACTCGCTGGCGCGAACATGGGCGACATCGCCCGCGAGGCACACATCAGCCGCCCAGCGCTCCACTACTACCACCGCACGAAACACGCGCTCTTCCAAGCCATCCTCGCCAAAGCCGTTGAGAGCATCATCCCCAAAATCACCTCCGTCGTCACCAGCGACCTCCCTGCGCTGGAGAAGGCGTCGCAAATCCTCGACCACTACCACCTGCTTTTGCTCGAGCACCCGCTCCTGCCGCACTTCCTCGTCTCCGAAATCCACCGCGACCCCAAGGCACTTCTCGACATGCTTGAGAAACACCGCGAGGTAGGTCGCCTCGTCGAGCGGCTCCAGCAACAACACGCCTCCGAGCTTAAACTCGCCCGCCCGCCGCGCGTCGCCATCGTCCACTTCTTTTGCACGATTTACGGGCTGCTCTTTTTCCCCTTTCTCATCAAACCACTGCTCGATGGCACCGTCTTCACAGGCGGCGACGCCGAGGCCGCATTCAGCGAATTTGTCGGCGAACGCAAAACCATCGTCCTAAGCCTCCTCGCCGCTTCGCTGAAAACCCCGCAACAATCGGCAACCGAAAAACCAGCACCCGCCAAATCAGCGACGTCCCCCAAAAAACGTCCCGCGCAACACGTCGCGCAACGTCGCGGACGGCGACTCTCCGCCGCCGCCGCCAAAACCAAAAACTGACATCGCACCCACTTTTTCCGCCAACAACCAACCACACTACCGCCTTGCCTTTTTCAGCCATGCCTCACGCCTTGACAGAACCAGCGACGCTCAACGCCGGCCTCGACGCGGGGTCAACCACGCTCAAATTTGTCGTCACCGATGCGGTTGATGGTGCGGTGCGGTTCTCTGCTTACCGGCGACACCACGCCGACATCGCTGGCACGTTGCGGCAGTTGCTCGCCGATGCGGCGGGGGTCGTCGGCAACGAGACGCCGCTTGGCGTGGCGATCACTGGCTCGGCGGGCTTGGGGTTGGCGGAGGCGTTTGGCTTGCCGTTTATGCAGGAGAGCATCGCGGCGGCGGCGATGGCGCGACACTACCACCCGCTCACTCGCACCCTCGTGGACGTCGGCGGTGAAGATGCTAAGATGATTTTTTTCGCGCCCGGACACGCGCCCGACATTCGCATGAACGGGAGCTGCGCGGGCGGCACGGGTGCCTTCATTGACCAAATCGCTACGCTGCTCGGCTGCGAGGCAGCGGCGCTCAACACGCTGGCACTGGCGTCGCGCTCGCTCCACCCCGTGGCGTCGCGCTGCGGCGTGTTCGCAAAAACCGACATCCAAAATCTGCTCAGCAGAAATGTGTCGCCAGCCGACATCGCCGCCTCGGCCTTCAACGCCGTCGCGCAGCAGATTGTCTCGTCGCTGGCGCGTGGGCGCGACATCGAGGCACCGGTGCTGTTTTGCGGCGGGCCGCTGGCACATCTCGGGCGACTGCGCGAGGCTTGCGCGGCAGCGATGGGCGTGGGCGCAGATGACTGCGTGTTGCCAGAAAACGCCGCACTCGCGCCAGCACTGGGCTGCGCAATCGCGCCAGAACAGGCGCGGCGGGCGGTGTCGCTGGCGTCGCTGCGCGAGTGGGCAGAGCAGCGCGGCGGCAGAGAACGCCCAGCCGCAAAAAAAACTTCCCCCTGCACCGCTTGTCTCGCAGGCGAAAAAGCGGCGGCGAACGCCGACGCCGACGTCGCCGTTGTCGCGGACGGAAAAGTCGCAGCGGGCGCGGCCTCGGTGGCGACGTTGCCAGCTTTGTTCAAAGACGCCGACGACTACGCGGCTTGGCGCACGCGCAAAGAGCTTTGCCAGTTGCCCAAGGCAGAGTTTTCCCAACTCGACGGCGCGGGCGAATGCTGGCTGGGCGTGGATAGCGGCTCAACGACGACAAAGGTGGTCGCGTTGGCGCACGACGGCGGCGTGCTCTTCACGTATTACGCGCCCAACAACGGCAACCCGCTGGAAGCCGTGCGGCACGGGCTGGTGCTCCTGTGCGAGGCGGCGACGACGGCGGGCAAACCCGCGTTGCGCGTGCGCCGCGCGGCGGTCACTGGCTACGGCGAAGATTTGCTCAAAGCGGCCTTCGGTTTCGACACGGGGCTGGTCGAGACGATGGCACACTACCAAGCGGCGCGGAGTCTGTCGCCCAAGGTGTCGTTCCTCTTGGACATCGGCGGGCAAGACATGAAGGCCGTGTTTGTCGAGAACGACGCTATCGTGCGGCTCGACATCAACGAGGCCTGCTCCTCCGGCTGCGGCTCGTTCATAGACACCTTCGCGCGCTCGCTCGGGATGAGCGCGGCGGAGTTCGCAGCACTCGCCTGCGCGGCGGAGTATCCGAGCGATTTGGGGACGCGCTGCACCGTCTTCATGAACTCCAAGGTCAAGCAGGCGCAGCGCGAAAACGCGACGCGGGCCGACATCGCCGCAGGGCTGGCATACTCCGTCGCAAAAAATTGCCTCTACAAAGTTTTGAAACTGCGCAACCCCGCCGAGCTTGGCGGAAGCGTCGTCGCGCAGGGCGGCACAATGCGCAACCACGCGGTCGTCCGCGCCTTTGAGTTGTTGACGGGGCTGGACATCACGGTCGCCCCTATGCCCGAGCTAATGGGCGCTTACGGTGCCGCCCGCCACGCGCTACACGAAGACGTGGCAGCAGACGCCAGCCGGCTCCTCTCCGCTCTCGCCGAGGCGCAAACCCACGAGACGGCGGACACCGTTTGCCCGGGCTGCGAAAACAAATGCCTCGTGCGCAAACACACCTTCGCCAACGGAAACACGTTTTACGCCGGAAACAAATGCGAGAAGATTTTCTCCAATCGCGGCGGCGTCGCTACCAAGGGCGTCAACTTCCACACCTTCAAACAGCAGCTCCTCTTCGCTCGCGCCCGCCACGATGCCGCGCACCGAGACGACGCCGCCGCTGTCCCCGCCGCCCCCGCCGCCGCTGTCGTCACCATCGGCATCCCGCGCGTCCTGAACTTTTACGAGAACTTCCCCTTCTGGCACGCGCTCCTCACTGCTTGCGGAATGCGCGTCGCCCTCTCCGCACAGTCCACGTTCAAACTCTACGCGAAGGGTGTCCGCAGCATCATGTCGGACAACATTTGCTTCCCCGCCAAGCTCGTCCACGGGCACGTCCTCGACCTTGTTGACAAAAAAGTTGACCGCATCCTCATGCCCTTCGTCTTGCACGAGCAAAACGGCGGCGCACCCGGCGAATGCGGCGGCGGCAACGGCGGCTCCGGCGGCGGTGCCGTCCGCGGCTATAATTGCCCCATCGTCTCCGGCTACTCCGATGTCATCCGCAGCGCCCTCGACACCGCCGGTCGCCACAACATCCCGCTCGACGCGCCGACGCTCACGTTTGCCGACACCGTCCTGCTGCGCAAAGCCTGCCGCCGCTATCTCTGCGAGACCTTGGGCGTCGCGCCCCGCGTCGCCGCTGCCGCCATCGAGCGCGCCATCGCCGCCCAGCGCGAGTTCGGCGAAGCGCTCTCTGCGAAAATCCACGAGATCGTCGCCGCTGCCGCCAACGGTGCGCGTCCGCTCATCATTCTCGCCGGACGCCCCTACCACACCGACCCGCTCATCCAGCACAAGGTCGCCGAGATGTTTGCCGAATTTGGCGCAGACGTCGTCAACGAGGACATCGCCCGCGACCTCGCCGACACCAAGACTTCCCCTTGGGCTTACCCGAACCGCATCCTCGCCGCCGCCACTTGGGTCGCCACCGCGCCCGCCCACGTGCATTTCGTCCAGATAACTTCTTTCGGCTGTGGCCCCGACGCCTTCATTGTTGACGAGGTCGGCGAGCGTCTCCGCCGCGCTGGCAAGAGCCACACCGTCCTCAAAGTGGACGACATCAACAACCCGGGTTCGCTGCGCCTCCGCGCCCGTTCGCTCATCGAGAGCCTCGGCGCACGCAGTGTCGCCACGGGGGTTGTCAAGCCTGTTTTGAGTGTCGCCCCGTTCACCGACGCCGACCGACGGCGCACGATACTCGTGCCGTTTTTCTCCGAAATCTACTCCCCGTTCATTCCGGTTTTCATGCGTCTCATGGGCTACAAAGCACTCGCGCTGCCACCCGCCAACGCCGACTCCATTGACGCCGGTTTGCAATACGCCAACAACGAGATTTGTTACCCTGCCACGCTCGTCATCGGCGACTTTGTGTGCGCCCTAAAAAGTGGCAAATACAAGCGCGACGAAATCGCTCTCGGCATCACGCAGACGGGCGGTCAGTGCCGCGCCACGAGTTACCTCGCGCTCATTAAGCGCGCCCTTGTGGCGGCGGGTTTTGCCGATGTGCCCGTCGTCGCTGTCGGCACGGTCGCGGGTGCGGTCGCCAACGAGCAACCGGGTTTCCGCATCAGTTGGCGCGGCAACATCCGCATCCTCATCGAGGGGATGCTCTACGCCGACCACATCGGGCAAATGTATAACGCCGCCGCGCCGCGCGAAAAACGCACCGGCGAAGCCGCCCGCCTGCGCGACTCCTACATCGAGGCGGGCACCGCGTGTCTCGCCCGACGTGAGGTGGCTGGTTTCCGGCAGCTTCTCCGCCGCGCCGTCGCCGACTTCAATGCGGCTGCTGCCGAGCGCGATGTCCCGGTGGTCGGCATTGTTGGAGAGATTTTCATCAAGTATAATTCTGTCGGAAATCGTAACGCTGTTGAGTGGCTTATCTCGCAGGGCATCGAGCCGGTTGTCCCGCCGCTCGCCGATTTCTTTTTGCAAGAAATCCCCAACCGACAATTTAACCGCCGCAACGCGCTTTCGCGTCGTTCGTGGACGGACATTATTGATAAAATCGCTTACCGCATTATCCGGCACTGGCAGAACGTCTATGGTGATATTGCGTCGGGCTTTCGTTATTTTCGGCGCGGCGAGGATGTTTTTACAAAGGCGAAAACTGCGGAAAAAGTTGTCACTCTCGCTGCGCAATATGGTGAGGGTTGGCTCATCCCTGCCGAGCTGGCTGTTTTTGCGGAGAGTGGCATTGAGAATGCGGTTAGTTTGCAACCGTTTGGTTGCATCGCGAATCATTTAGTTGCCAAGGGCATTGAGCGGCGCATCCGCCAGCTTTATCCGCAAATGAACTTGCTCTTTTTGGATTTGGACAGTGGCACCAGCGAAGCAAACTTGTTAAATCGTATGCACTTCATCGTCCAAAACGCCAAAGACGCCCTCGCCCGCAACCAAGCCCGCCAAGCATAGCACGGGACAGCCCCCGCCGCCGCGAGCCGGCGCAGCCGCAGCGAGCCCGCCGCCGCCGCAGGCGAAGCGCAGTCTGCCAGCCTGCAACCCTCCGGCGAAGCCCCGCCGCCCGCCAGCGCCGCCCACCACGTCCACTCTGTCCACTGCGTCCATCACGTCCACTGCGTCCATCACGTCCACTGTCCACTCCCACCGCTCCCGCCGCTCCCGCCTACTCCCGCTGCTCTCGCCGCATCGTCCGCACTCCTCGTCACCCTCTCGCCCTGTGTTCATTATCCAGTTCTGAGGGCGGCGTTCACGCCGCCGCTCTCCTTCGCAAATTACGCGGAACTTTCTGGTTTTCTCGGTGTTTTACTAAATGCACAACCAAACATCGTTACAACATGCACACCTACAAAAAAATACTCCAAACGTTTATCCTGTCCTGCTTCGGCATCGGGATTCTGAGCCTCTGCTACCTCGTGTTCACTTCGGACGCGGACGCAGGTGCCCCAAAAACCAGCGCAAAGACCGCCGCGAATACCGGAGCAAAGACCGGAGCAAAACGTCCAAACGCCCAACTTCCACAAAGCGACGGCGATGCTGAAATCAACAATATCGTGGAAATGCTCGAACGTTTTGACTTTTCAACATACACACGCATCTCTTTGCGGAGTGGGGAAACCTCGCCTCATGCTTCCATGGGTGAGGTTAGTATTTATCATCATGCCTACGAAGAAGGACGCCCTTTCTCCGCAGTAATTGACGGGGCGGTGACACTCTTTAACAACGGGGGTCCTTTTAAGACTTTACTTGAACTTGCATGGGTCAAGACCAAACGTCGAGACATTCGGCTTCTTATTCTTCTCCTCTTTTACACAGAGGGCCATATGGATGTCTGCATTTCACCGCAATTTGAGATTTACAGCGATTTGTTTAACAAAACGGAATGGAAAAAAAGACAGGAAGAATTAGAATGGGTTAAAACGCACCATGAAAAATATGACGCGAGAATTAAGAAGCAATGTGAGAAACTGAAAATTGAAAAGAAAATGCCGAGAGAACCTTTATAATTTCGCCGTCCTGTCGTGCTGATTCTAAGGGCACTCCTAAAAATAAATCTGTATGTCCGAAAACATCGGTGCGTTTCGTCGCGGAGGGACGCAACGTCGGTAGTTTTCGTCCTGTAGGGACGGGATGTCGGTAGCACGGGGTTTTAACCCAATACCGTTCAGGTAGCGTGAAAATACGAGAATAGCCTTTGAAACAGAGGGTACATCGTAGCGCTGAAAGCGCGGCTTCATAATAGCATATCGCAACGCAATATGATAATGGGCGGTTTCTCCACTGTGGGCTGTAAGCCCACCTTAACGCAATGGAGAGGTAGGCGGCGGGAGGCGGGAGGCGCGAGGGTGGCGTTCGGAGCGAAGGTTGAGGCGGGCTTACAGCCCGCTGTGAGCCGCCGTCCGGTATCCTATGGCTTCGCCATAGGCTATTATGAAGCCGCGCCTTCAGCG
>JAITPT010000271.1 GCA_031289285.1 Puniceicoccales bacterium | reverse complement strand
TCTGCGGCTTGCGCTTTCCGCTCCACGCACCGCAAGGTGCGCGTCGGGAAAGCGCAAACCGCATCCGCCTCAAAATCTTGCGCAAACCCTTCCCGCTGAACTGCCGTTCTTAGGATAATGGATATCATCAATCGCCAATACTCGCGTCCCACTCAAAACAGCGAGGAACCTCAAATTTCAAATTTTCCCGCCCCGCTTCAACAAAACAATTCATCCGTGTTCATCCGTGCTCAT
Organism: Puniceicoccales bacterium; assembly: GCA_031289285.1. GTDB lineage: Bacteria > Verrucomicrobiota > Verrucomicrobiia > Opitutales > UBA953 > CALNBE01. The sequence continues at coordinate 11,255 of JAITPT010000271.1, read as the reverse complement.
CCGTGTTTATCCGTGGTTTGGTTCCTCGCTACTTTGAGTGGGAGGCGAGGACGTGGTATCGAGAAACACCAGAACCAGTAGAGACAACTTCTTTGGAACACGGGATTTTAGTTCCGTGAAAATCCCCCCCCCCCTTCCTTCTCGGCAAAAGGAATTAGTCTGGTTAATTATTCTGACAACTTTTCGGAGGAATCCCGGATTGCTTCACGAACACGTTGAAAATCATGCACTTACAACGCAGCAGACATTTTGGCCATTTGCTGCGCCTGAATAAAAAGGCAGCCATTTTTTTCGTTTGACTTCAAAATAGCTTATGTTCGTTAGACTCTCGCTCCGCACACAGCAGGATTATAGTGCGTGGCTTCGGCAGCAGTGCTCCCACTCAAAACAGCGAGGAACCCGTGGTTTCAACTTTTTCGCGTGTTTCGCGTCTTTCGCGGTTCACTCACTTATCCGTGCCCATCCGTGCCCATCCGTGCTCATTCCTGTTCATCCGTGCCCATCCGTGGTTTCAAGCCCGTTTTTTACGCTGACTCGGGAAGCTCGGTGGCGACTCCGGCGAGAGGGAAATCTTTGCGCAAGGGGTGGTGCGGGTAAGCATCCCACATGAGGATGCGGCGCAGGTCAGGGTGGCCGTCAAAGCGGATGCCGAACATGTCGAAGACCTCCCGCTCGAGCCAATTTGCGTTGGGGTAGAGCGCGGCGAGACTGGGCAACGTGGGCGCGGCGTTGTCGCGAGCATCGCAGACGACACGCAACATCTCGCGATGTCCGCCGGAGGTGGCGGCGGTGTCCACGCGCTGGAAATGATAGACGGTGCCGAAACGTGCGGCGGCGTCTTCCCCCCAGTCGCACCCGGCGATGTCAGCGAGCCTGTTGAAGCCGAGTGTGTCACGCAGGGCAGCGGCGAAGGCGGCGAGATTTTCCGGCGGGACGTTGACGGCGGGGAGGTCGCTGGCGGTTTTGCGGGCGGTCAGAAAAGGGAAGCGTCCGAGGAGGTCGGCTCGGAGCGCGGACTCGGCGGCGGCAGTATCGGCGACAGTGGCAGACTCGGCGGCGGCGGCGGACTCGGTAGCGGCGGCGACGGTAGCGGCAGCGGCGGCGGCGGCAGTATCGGCGACAGTGGCGGACTCGGTAGCGGCGGTGGTAGCGGCGGTTGGCGTGGCGGTGGTTGGCATGGCGGCGTGGTTATTGGTTTTTGAGGGCGAAGAGATTTTTGAGGGAGGTCTCGTTGCGGATTTTTTCTTGCAGGCGCACCATGCCGTCGAGCAGTGCTTCGGGTTTTGGCGGGCAACCGGAGATGTAGATGTCAACGGGCAAGATTTTGTCTATGCCCTGCAAGACGGAGTAGGTGCGAAACATGCCGCCGGAGGAGGCGCAGGCGCCCATCGCGACGACCCATTTTGGCTCGGCCATTTGGTCGTAAAGGCGGCGCACGAACTCTGCCATTTTGTAGGTGATGGTGCCCGCGACAATCATGCAGTCCGCTTGGCGCGGCGAGAAGCGCATGACTTCCATCCCGAAGCGTGCGATGTCGAAGCGTGCGCCGCCTGCGTCCGTCAGCTCGACTGCGCAGCAAGAGATGCCCATCGGCATCGGCCAGATTGAGTGGCTGCGAACCCAGTTGATGACGGCGTCGGCGCGTGAGACGATGACGTTGCCTTCTGCCTTAGAGTTGTAGCCGTAGTCGGGCGCGTTGCTGCTCATTGGGCGGGAAAAGTTGTGGAAAACGTTGGGCGTTGACGAGTCTGCTTTTCGCGGCGGGCGGCGTGGCGTCGGGCGAGAAAAAAGACCCGCCGTTGAAGGCGGGTCTTTTAGTTGGTCGGGCTGAGAGGATTCGAACCTCCGGCCTCTTCGTCCCGAACGAAGCGCGCTAGCCAGACTGCGCTACAGCCCGATAAATTGGGGAAGAGGGAGGGCACCATGCAAATCCGCGCAGACGCCGCAAGCTCTTTTTTCAAAAAATCAGAACGGTTTTCCGTCGGCTTTGGTGCCGCAGAAACTGACTTCGACGCCCAGCTCGGCGGCGAGGGCGGCTTTGGCGTAGGCGGCGAGGTCGGCGTCTTTGGCACTGTTGGCGTAGGCGACTTGGATGTGGTTGGATTTGTGGCGGGCCATCATCTGGTCGCGGCTCACACCGTAAGTTACTGCGTGCATGATGGGCCAGACCTTGGAGGTGGAGTCCCAGCGGCGCTGCGTTTCCTCGTCGGGGAGCTTGACGACCTTGGCGCGGCCAATGTCCAATTTGAGTTTTCCGTTTTCGACGAAGAACCGGCTCCAGACGATTTCCCCGGGTTTGGAGATGCCGCGCAGCGTGGAGCCGCCAAGGCGGAAATACATTTTGTCTTGACGAAAGCCGTCACTCCCTTTCCAGCCGCCGATGTTGTGTTCGGCGGGGACGGCACCAGAGATGAGATACACCCAGACGTAATCGGCGGTGGAGCCGCTGGCGTCCCAATCGCCCCAGCGCAAATCGTGGAGTGTGTTTTCGACGGGTTGCGCGAGGGCGCGGTGGACGCGCTGCGTGAGGATGCCGTCAATGCCGGCGCACTCGTCAACCTCGTTGAAGTGGACGATTGGCGAACCCGGGCGGATGAGTTTCCCAGCGGCGTTTTTGACGGGTGGGCGTTCGGTGCTGTTGAGGGTGCCCTCGACGAGGTCGCTGGCGGGGATGAGGTCTTTGAGGCCTTGCTGGTATTGGATGCCGATTGCCTCGCAGCCAAACTCGTCGGCGATGCGGCAGGCAGCGACATACATTTTGCACTGCTGGATGACTTGGTTTTCGGTCAACTCGGTCTCCTCGTCTTTTCCAAAATGGAAGTTGAAGCCTTTCTTTTTATACCAGTCGAAGACGGCCTTTGCCTCGGCGTCGGGGACTTGGGTGGCGGCGTAGTAGAGGGCAGATTGGGAGAGGCGCTCTTTGAAAACGCCCAGCGGAAAGAGCAGCTCGTCGGGGATGATGGCGTTATACATGCCCATGCAGCCTTCGTCGAAGACGCCCATGATGACTTTTTTTGTCTGCAACTCGACGGCGAGTTTTTTGGCGAGCGCGGTGGCTTTGGGGGGCACGGCGGCTTTGGCAAAAGGTTTCACGTGGGCGGTCTTGTGTTTGGTGGAGCCGGTAGCGAGCCATTCGGCGAGTTTGCCGAGGAAATATTCGTCGTCGAAGTTTTCGCTCCACAGCGTCGAATACTTCACGCCGGCCTTGGTGAGACCGCCGTTGAGGTTGAGCATACCGACGAGGCCCGGCCACTGCCCCGACCAATTGGCCACCGTGAGTATCGGCCCTTTGTGCGTGATGAGGCCGGGCAAGACGTGGTGCGAATATTGCCAGACGGACTCGGCGACGATGACGGGCGCGTCGGCCTTGATGTTGGCGAAGACCTCCATGCCTTCTTTTTGGGAGGCGATGAAGCCGTGTTTGAGCGAGGGGCGGTAAGGGTGCGCCCGCACGAGTTTGACGCCTTGCGAGGCGAGTGCTTTGACAAGCTGTTTCTCCATCGCCGCCTGAGCTGGCCAACAGGTTTCGTTGGCAGATTGGCGTAGGTCGCCGCTGGCGACGAGATAGACGGTTTTGCCCTTGGCGGATGGCTTGGGCGCGGGAGCGTTGGAAACGTTGGTTTTGGTTGACATGATGTCGGTGAGTTAGACGGGTTGAACTGGATGGGTGTTGAGAGTGAGGGGCGAAAATTGCGCGGTGGCGCGGAGCGGTCAACAGGGTTTTTCACTGCGGCGCGGCGGCGGGCGTGGCGGGCGAAGGCGGATGCGTTTTGCGGGCTTGGAAGGCGGCGGGGCAGCAGGCATTTTTCGCGGCGTGAAAAACCAAAACCTCCAGCTCGATTTGTTCCCCGACGAAGAAAACAAAACGCCCGCCACAGCGGCCCCGCAGAAAAACACAACGACGAGACCGACGGCGGCGGCGGTGGCAGCGGCAGTGGCGACAGCGGTGGCGGCAACGGCGACGGCGACGACGATGGCGGCGACGGCGACGGCGGTGCGGCGTGGCGGAGTGGTGGGTGCGAGCGCGGGCGGGTGGCGGGAACGCGGCGGGAGTCTGGCGGGGGGCGCGGCGACGCCGGCGGTTGGCAGCGTGGTCGGGAAAAGCGCGGCGACGACGGCGGCGGTTGGCGGCGCGGCTGGGAAAGGCGCGGCGGTGTGGAGCGTGGGCGAGTTCACGCGGCGGCTCAAAACGCTCATCGAAGTTGGCCTGCCTTTTGCGAGTGTGCGGGGCGAGATTTCCAACCTGCGGCGGCAGTCGAGCGGGCATGTTTATTTCACACTCAAAGACAACACGAGCCAGCTTGCGGCGGTGCTGTTTCGCGGCGATGCGCTGCGGACGCGCTGCGCGTTGCGCGACGGGATACAGGTGGTGGCGTCGGGCGCGGTGGGCGTCTATGAGGCGCGGGGAAGTTACCAGCTTGTCGTGCGCCAAATCGAGGAGGACGGCGCGGGGCGGCTGCGGCTGGCGTTCGAGGAGTTGAAACAGAAGCTGGCGGCGGAGGGCTTGTTTGCAAAAGAGCTGAAACGCCCGTTGCCGCCAGTGGCGCGGACAATCGGCGTCGTGACCTCGCCGACGGGCGCGGCGTTGCAAGACTTCCTGCGGATTTTGCGGCGGCGCGAGTGGCGCGGGCGCGTGGTGGTTTTTCCGGCGCGGGTGCAGGGCACAGAAGCGGCGGGCGAGGTGGCAGCGGCTTTGCGGGTCGCGGGCGGGCTGGGGATTTTTGACTTGCTCGTGGTGACGCGCGGCGGCGGAAGTTTGGAAGACCTCTGGCCGTTCAACGAGGAGGTCGTCGTGCGGGCGGTGCGGGCGGCGGGTGTGCCGGTCGTCTCGGCGGTCGGGCACGAGATTGACTTCACGCTGTGCGACTTTGCGGCGGACTTGCGGGCAGAGACGCCCAGCGCAGCGGCGGAATTGATTTCCTCTGGCTTCATCGAGGGGGTGCGAAATCTGGCACGGGCGGGCGATGCGTTGGGGTGGCTGGCGACGAGTCGGCTGGAAACACTGGGGCGGCGTTTCCGTCTGGCGGCGTCGGCGTTGGAGTTGCGTTCGCCTGCGCGTCTTGTCGAGAGCGCGTGGCTGCGGCTGGACGATTTGCGGAACCGCTTGCAAGCGGCACCACGGCTGGCGGCTGGCGTGGCGCGACGGCGGCTGGCGGAGGTGTCGGCGCGCTTGGCGGCGCGGTCTCCGGCGGCGCGGGCGGCTCTGGGTGCGCAGTGGTTGGCCGCGCTTGCGGACAGGCTGTCGCGGGCGGCGCGGCGGAGTTGCGAACGGACGGCGGATAAGTTGCTGGCGCTCGACCAGCGTCTGCGCGCCTCCGGTGTGGACGCCACGTTGCGGCGCGGTTTCGCGCTCGTGCTCAGCGCGGACGGTGCCGTGTTGCGTTCAGCGGATGCGGTGCGTAGCGGCACCGCGCTGCGCCTGCGCTTCGCCGACGGCGAGGCTCTGGCCGAGGGCAAAAAGCGTCTCACGTAGCGCCTACCCGTGTTTGCCTTCGCGGGGCGGCGATTTCTCTTTTTCCCGTTTCTCGGTGCTTCGTTTTTCCGCCATGAACACCGCTGCAAACATGATGCCGAAGCTGGCGAGAAGTTTCCAGATGTCTGGCGCAGGAGTGGCGAAGACGAACAGCGAACACACGACGCCAAGCGGGATTTTTAGGTTGTTGAAAACGGCGAGTGTGCCGACCGCCACTCGCGTCGCGCCACGGTTCCAGAGGAAAAAACAAAGGCCGCTCGCGACGACGCCGAGGTAGGCGAGCACGAGCCACAGGGCGGGCGTGAGGTTCTCAAGTGTCCGCCAGTCTGCGCCAGTCGCGACCGCGTAGGCAGTGGCGGCGACCGCGCCCCCCGCAATCGCCCACGCAAACAACGCGCTCTCATTGGCAGCAGCGATGCGGGGGCGGAGGCGTTTGTGGGCGATTTGGCCAGCGGCGAAACAGGCGTTGGAAAGTTGCATGAGGAGGAAGCCGTGCCATTTTTCGCCGCCAAGCGTCTCCGCAAGGCACAAGCGCAACCGCCCCCAGAGCGAGGGTTCCAGCAAGAGCGAGAGCGTGGACGGTGTGCGCCAGAGCAAAATCCCCGCGCCGAGGGCGGCAAGCACGGCGGCAGCGAGCCAGCGAAACTCGAAACGGTGCTCGAGCAGGTCGTCGAACAGCGTGACGTAGAGCGGGGTGAAAATGGTGAACAACGCGACCTCGTAGGGCTTCAGCGGACCGAAGGCGGCGAGGTAAAAAATATACATGAAGCCGAATTGGACGACGCCCAGCAGGGCGAAGCCGACGGCGTAGCGCACAGGCACTCGCCCCAAACGCAGAAACGGCAAAAAGACAAGCGACGCCAGCGCGAGGCGGGCAGCAGCGGCGACAGATGGGTCAACTCCGGCGAGATACGCGCCTATCAAGCCAAACGAAAACGCCCAGACGAGCGAGACGAGGACGAGGAAAAACATGGCGCGGGAAACGCGGCGTGCGCGTTATAGCGGCGATTGCGGCGACTGCGGTTTCGAGGGGATTTTGTTGATGTGCTTCAGCATCTCCGACATGTCCTCCGCGTTGTCTATGACGGACTGCGTGGCGAAAAGCGGGCGTTTTTCTTGGGCGGCGAGGATGAGGGCGTCGCTGGGGCGAGCGTCAATTTCCACGACTTTTGCGCCAAGCTCGTTTTTCATCATGAGGCGGATTTTGCAAAAAAACACACCGTTCTCGACCTTCGTGAGGAGGACGTGGTCAACGGAAATCTCGAAACCCAGAAAGACGCGGCGGATAAATTCGTGGGTGAGCGGGCGCTCGGTAGCCTTGCCGTCGAGCGTCATGGCGAGCGCACGGGCGGAGTCCGTCGCGGTGTGGATGACAAATGTTTTTGGGGTTGCGGAAAGAAAAATAGCGGCACCGTTGTCGGTCGGCACGATGTGGCGGAGAGATATCGCGTGTATTGGGATTTGCATGGGGCGGACACTGCGGTTTTGGCGGGGAAGTCGCAAGCGGGAAAACGGGACGGCGGCGGCGGGCGCGACGGCGGGGAGCGACGCTGAGGACGACGCTGAGGACGACGCCGAGGACGGCGGCGACGCGGCGGGCGGTGTTTTTCTTGGAAAAAAGGGTTCCTCGCTGTTTTGAGTGGGACGCGAGTATTGGCAATTGATGATGCCCCATATCGGGGTCTCTTGTTTTTTAGCCCCGCAAGGGCATGATTATCGGATGTCCCGATGACCCAATGGCAAAATCTTTAGTCTGGTTAATTCTGCGGAGTGAGGAGGGGGGGGGATGAAGAGGGCAGGAGAGGAGCGTAGGCAACTGCGTCTCAAATATCCGATAAATCATGCAGTTACGACACGGCTAACATTTGACCCATTTATCGCGCTCGAATTAAAAGGCAGCCATTTTATTACTTGACTTCGCTGCGGTTTGTGCAACTTTCCCTTGCAGTTCCCACCACGTGCCCTCTACGAAATTGCAACGGAATACACATCACCAGCATCTGGTAACTCGATAATCTCGTCCCGTGCGGGGCTGGATGCGTCCGAGCTTCCACTCAAAGTAGCGAGGAACCGAAAAAAGTTCTTGCGCGGCGCGGCGAAATACTGCACACACCCGCCCTTCTTTTTTAAGGGTGCCTCTGGCGTCCGACGAAAAAAACGGTGGGGTAACCAAGTGGCTAAAGGATGCAGACTGTAAATTTGCCGCGCTCCGCGCTTCGGGGGTTCAAATCCCTCCCCCACCACCAGCTTCAGTCCCGCGCCCGAAACGGCGCGGGATTTTTTGCGCCCGCCTGCGCCCGTGCCGCGCCGCGCCGTGCCGTGCTCTACGCCGCGCAGCTTGCGTTTTGTGCGGTGGCGCGGCAAGCTCCGCGCTCTTCCATGACGCTCTCCGAAAAACAACAGCTGCTTCTCGACGAACTGTCGCCGTTCGAGGACCCGCACGAACGTTTCCAATACATCATTGACCGCGCCAAAGCCGCGCCCGGTCTCGCCAAAGAGTTTCAGATAGCCGAGCTGCTCATAGAGGGCTGTGTCTCGCAGCTTTGGATGCTGCCGCGTTTTGAAAACGGCATCTGCTACTACGACACCGACTCCGACGCCGTCATCGCGAAGGGAATTGCCACTTTGGTCTGCGAGTTTTACAGCGGCGCGACACCCGCCGAGGTGCTGGCGGCGAACACGGACTTCTTGGCGGCAGCGGGCATCACGCAGCACCTGTCGGCAAACCGCCGCAACGGTCTCTCGAACTTGGTCGCAAAAATCCACGCCTACGCCGAGTTTTGCGCCGAGGGCAACGCAGGTGCCAAGAGCGACGGCGACGGCGTGGCGGACGGCGGAGACGGCGGAGTTCGGGTTTAACCACGAAGGGCACAAAGGTTTTCACAAGGGACACAAAGGAAGCGCGGGGAGGGTGTGTTGGGGTTGGGTTGGGGTTGGGTTGGGCCGGGTTGGGTGATGCCAAAAGTTGCGAAGTCAAAAATTCAAAAAACTTTGTGTCCTTGGTGCCGTCCTTTGTGTCCTTGGTGGTGAACTATCGCGGCACCAACAAAAGCGAGGTCGGTGTTCACGCCTTGGGTGTGCGCAGGCGCGGCTGGAGCCATGCGAGAGCGATGTCGGCGATGAGATTGAGCAGCAACAAAGCCGCCGCGTAAAACAGCACCGTGCCGCAAATCATCGCGTATTCGCGGTTGAAGGCGGAGGAGACAAAAAGTTTTCCCAGCCCCGGTATGCCGAACATCGCCTCTATCACGAACGAGCCGCTCACCAAGCCCGCCGCCGCCGGCCCAAGATACGTGACTACCGGCACCAGAGCGTTGCGCAGGCCGTGGACAAAATACACGCGCAGCTCGGACAAGCCCTTGGCGCGGGCGGTGCGCATGTAGTCTTGGTTGCGCACTTCGAGCATACTGCTGCGCGTCAGCCGCGCCACGGGGGCGGCGACCGCCAAGCCCAGCGCGAGCGCGGGCAACACGCGGTCGCCAGCACTTTCCCAGCCGAGCGCGTGGAACCATTGCAGCCACAGCGCGAACACCAAAATCAACAGCGGCCCCAGCACAAACACCGGCACGCAAATCCCCAGCGTCGCCCCGCCCGTGAGCACGCGGTCGAGCCGCGAACCCGGACGCGCCGCCGCAAACGCACCGGCGGGAATTCCAATCGCGACAGCCGTTAGCAAGGCCCAGAAACCGAGTTCGAGCGACACCGGTGCGCGCTGCGCGACAAGCTCGTTGACCGTCCAGCCCGGGTATTTGTAGGACGGACCCAAATCGCCTTGGGCGAGGTTGGCGAGGTAACGCCCGTATTGGATGACTAAGGGTTGGTCTAAGCCGTAGTGCGCGTTGAGGCGGGCTTTGACGGCTTCGGGGAGGGTTTTTTCTTGGTCAAACGGCCCGCCGGGCACGAAGCGCACGAGGAAAAAAACGACGGTGGCGATAATCCACAGCACGGGGAGCATTCCCAAAACACGGCGAAAGATGAAGCGGCACATTTGCAAAAAAAGGTGGGCGATGCTTTGTCGCTCGGCTGCGAATGCAAGCAGGGAAATGCGGAAAAGTTGGACGAGGCGAAGGCGTAATTTGGGTTTAATTCGTGCCCATTCGTGCCTATCCGTGGTTTCAATTTCGGTTTTCCTATTCCGCACTTCCATTTCTTTTTTAGAGCGTCCCGACGCTGAGGCCGTCCCAGTCCAAGGTCTCGGTGGCCTCTTGATTGCGACAAATCAACATCACACGCGCCGCGACCGCACCAGCGGGAACACGCCCGACACAGACGAGCGGACGCCATTCAGGGATGTCTGCCGGAAGAACCAGCGCGGCGTGGCGAACCGGCAACTCCTCGCCCGCAATGTCAAAATAGCGGATGAACAGCGACGCCGATGCGCCCGCTGACACGCGCCCGCGAACCTGCGTTTTGGCGACAATCCAGCCGACGGCGGTGACGTTGACTTCGCGGGCGATATGCGCACCGCGCACCCCGCGCACCCGCAAAAACACGCTCGCGCCCGCGCTCGCGCTCGTCGTGTTGGCACTGGTCGCTGGTGTTTCGCGGACTGGGCCGAAGCTCACGTGTTCGCTATCGGCGACACGCCCAATCCACGGGGCGACGGGAAGCGAGACGGGGCGCGGGGTGAGGCGCGAGGTGGCACTGGGCGGGACAAACATTTGCTCCGAAAACTTTTCGCGCAGCGGCCAACGCAACTTTTGCGGCTGCGTGGCAGCAGTGATGAGCGCACCAAGCCCGCGCCGACGCGCTCCGGCAGAAATCTCGTTGAAAGCCTCGCGCCACGCGGTGTCGTTGGGGTCGCCGCGCAAGCCCGCGCCACAGGCGACCAGCAGCCGCTCGGTGACTGTCGCGCCGACGACTCCCGCGAAAAACTCTCCGGCTTGGCGCGGCTCGCCCGGGTTGATGTTGGCGGTGTTCCAGCGTTCGAGCGCGGCAAACATCGCCTTGCGCAACGCCGGCTCCGTTTCCAGCAAACGCCAGATTTCGAGCGTCTCGGCAGCAGTGCGCGGCGCGGCGCGACGCAGCAGCGAGGCGCGGAGGCGGTGCCAGTCGAGAAAGGCGTCGGTGACTCCAAAGGCGAGCGCCGCCATGCGGGTGCGCATTTGTTGGCGCAGGAGGCGGGCGGGGTCGCGCAGCGGATTGGCAGCGGCGGCGCGCTCGGCCTCCACGCCGACGGCGGGCGGCGGGAACGCAGCTTCGGCGCGGCGGATGGCGTCGCGCATTTGTTTTTGGACAGCGGCAGGGACAAGCTCGCCAGCGTTTTCCGAGTGAAAAAACTTGAGCCTGCGCGGGGCACCGCCGCGTTCGCGCCAGCAGTTTTCCGTAAGCGTGTGGAACTCGCGCATGGCGGCAGCGGCAGGGCCGTGCGCCTCGACGAAATAGAGGCGCAGGAGCAGCGCACTGTTTAGCGAGGGACGCAGCAGGAGTTGCGCGGCGAGCCATGCCTTGGGGCCGTCGAAACCCCAGTCGGGATAGACTTCCGCGTAAAACAGCGAGGCGCGGTTGGCAGCAGCCCAGCGAAGCGAGTCAATTTGCTCGTCGTAAAAAAAGCGGGGGACGGCGAAACCCGCGCCGTGGTAGTATTCATAGAGGCCGAAGTGGCGGACGCCGCTCTGCGCCCAGTTGCGGATGAGTTCGCTGTCGTGCTCGCGGAAGGCGGGGTCGCGCCATTGGGAACGGTCGGTGGCAAGCACGGGGAAGATGTTCGGGTGAAGCAGAAAATCAGGGACGCGCTCGCAATTGGCGTAGGCGAGACAGCCGAGGAGTTTTGAGGTAGGCG
>JAITPT010000257.1 GCA_031289285.1 Puniceicoccales bacterium | reverse complement strand
GGACATGAACGGGGAACCAGTATCCGTTCCCAGGGCAAAGCACAATTTTTTCTGGTATGAACTTCACCCGGAACGAGTCCCACCCTGCCACCCCGCCTTAAAAACGCAACACCTTTTTTCAATCCCGTCCGTGCCTGTCCGTGTGTGTCCGTGAAAGTCCGTGAAAGTCCGTGTCCCACTCCCCCTCTCCGCCCCCCTCCGCACCCCTCGCCCCTCGCCCCTACTTCCAGCTTTTCTTCCACGCACTCGTGGCACCTTCCAGCTTAGCGAAGAGCGAGTCGTTGATTTTCCCGCCGCTTAAAATCTCTGCGAGCAAAGGCTCTTGTGCGGTCTCAAAATACTGTTCCAGTGCCGCTGCGGCAGCCGTGATTTTGTCCACGGCGACATCCGCGAAAACCCCATTTTGCATCGCCCAAATCAATGCCACTTGCACCTCCACACGCTTGGGGGCGTGGGCGGGCTGTTTGAACAACTCCACAAAACGGTCGCCCTTGTCGAGCACCGCTTTGGTTTGTGCGTCGAGGTCGGAGCCAAATTGCGCGAAGGCGGCGAGTTCGCGGTATTGCGCAAGCTCGCCCTTGACCTTTCCGGCGACTTGCTTGAGCGGCTTGATTTGCGCAGCCGAGCCGACACGCGACACCGAAATACCCACCGAAACCGCAGGACGAACCCCTTGGTTAAAAAGATCCGTCTGCAAAAAAATCTGCCCGTCGGTTATCGAAATTACGTTTGTCGGAATGTATGCCGAGACATCGCCTGCCTGCGTCTCGATGATGGGCAAGGCCGTGAGCGAGCCTTTGCCGTCGAGCCGTGCGGCGCGTTCGAGGAGACGGCTGTGCAGGTAAAACACGTCGCCCGGATAAGCCTCGCGCCCAGAAGGACGCTTCAGGATGAGCGAGATTTGCCGATAGGCGACGGCGTGTTTCGAGAGGTCGTCGTAGATGATGAGGGCGTCCATCCCGTTTTCCATAAACCACTCGCCCATTGCGGCACCGGCAAACGGGGCGATGTATTGGTTGCAAACATTGTCGGCGGCAGGCGCGGCGAGGACGATGGTGTGCTCGAGCGCTCCAGCTTTTTCAAGTGCGCCGACGGTGCGAGCGATTGACGACTGCTTCTGCCCGATTGCCACGTAAATCGAATAGACAGGGCGAAACGCAGGGTCGCCCGACGCCAGCCCCGCTTGGTTGATACGCGCTTGGTTGATGATGGTGTCAACCGCAATAGTGGTTTTGCCCGTGGCACGGTCGCCGATGATGAGTTCGCGCTGACCGCGCCCGATGGGTATCATGGCGTCAATCGCCACGATGCCCGTCTGCAACGGCTGGTCCACCGACTTGCGGGCGATGATGCCCGGCGCAACGCGCTCGACAGGGTAACGCTCAGCAGCACCGACGGGGCCTTTGCCGTCGAGTGCTTGCCCGAGGGCGTCCACGACGCGCCCAAGAAGCGCTTTGCCGACGGGGACGCTCAGGAGACGCCCCGTGGCACGCGCCTCCATGCCCTCTTTCAGGCCGGAGATGTCGCCCATGATGACGGCACCGACGGTGTCTTCCGCCAGATTGAGGGCGATGCCGTAAAGTCCGCCGGGGAACTCAATCATCTCGTTCATCATCGCGCCGGAAAGTCCGTCGAGCGTGGCAACGCCGTCGGCAAGCGTGAGAATGGTGCCGACGTTCGTTTTGACGGCGCGGGTGTCGAGTTTCGCGATTTCGGATTGGATTTGTTCGAGGACGGTCATGGCAGTTGGAAAACAAAATTGTCGGCGGAGCAGCGGGCAACAGAACGCCTGCGCCCAAGACGCTCTGGCGGACGTTAAGAAAACGGTGGGCGACGGAAAGCCCGAAAAACTCCCCTTCCGCCCTGAGCACCTCGGTCAGTGCGCCACAGGCGAGCTTGACTTAAAAGCCCGCACCAAATAATGCCTGCGCGCTTCAAAAGCACTCTCCACGCCCTTCAAAAGCACTCTCCATGCGAACACCCAAAAAAGCCGTAACCGCCTCGACCCACCCGCTACCGCCCGCCGCAAAGCACCCCGTTGCGAAGACAACGAAAAACGCCCCGCACCCGTTTTCTTTTTCAGAGCCGCCGAAGTCGGCCAAAACCGTGCCCCTGCCAAGCGGCGTGAAATTGGAGATGCTGCGCGTCGAGCCGGGAAACTTTTTGATGGGAAGCCCCGCAAGCGAGCGCGGGCGCAACGACGACGAGCCGCAACACCCCGTCCTCATTTCGCGAACCTTCTGGCTGGGCAAATACCCCGTGACGCAGCACCAGTGGGAGGCCGTGATGGGCACCAACCCCTCCACCTTCAAAGGCCCCAACCGCCCCGTCGAAAACGTGACGTGGGACGAAGCGGCGGCGTTTTGCAAAAAAATAAACGAGTTGACAAAAGGGAAACGCCCCGCCGGCTACGAATACGCCCTCCCCACCGAAACCGAGTGGGAATACGCCTGCCGCGCAGGCACCACATCCGCCTACAGCTTCGGCAGCACCCTGAGTAAAAGTCAGGCAAACTGCAAAGACGAAGACCTCCACAACGCGCCGGAAAAAGGCACCCCCACAGGCCAAACAAACGAGGTCGGCACCTACCCGCCAAACGCATGGGGATTTTACGACATGCACGGCAACGTCTGGGAATGGTGCCATGACTGGTATGGCGAATACCCCATCGAAAACGTCGTTGACCCGACGGGTGCCCTCGCAGGCTCCTTCCGCGTCAACCGCGGCGGAAGCTGGTTCCGCGTCGCCCGCATCTGCCGCTCCGCCTTCCGCGACAGCAACACGCCCCACTCGCGCTACAGCAGCCTCGGCTTCCGCCTCGCCCTCAGCCCCGCCGTGCGCGAGTAGCCCCCGCTCGCCTGCAAAATCCGAAATCTGCGTAAAAAAACGGATACGCAAGACCGCTTGCATTGGTCGCCGTTTTCCAGTTTAAGCGGGGGCGCGGAATCGCCGCAAAAAATCCAAAAAACTGTTCGTATTTATGCCTAACACATCCTCCTTCTTCGGGCGCAAAATCTCCTCTGGCAAACGGCTGGAACTCCTACTCGCAAGCGACTTTGCCGCCGTCGCCGCCGTCCTATTCGTCGTCTTCCTGCTGCCCTACTCTGCTGCGACAACCGCCGTCGCCCTCATCGTCATCGGCCTATCCGGCCTGCTCGTGCTCCTGCCCGTGCTGCTCGAGACCATCCACGAAAACAAAACCGCCGACGTCTCCGGCACCACCGCCACAGACCCCGCCGCCCTCGCCGCCACCGAAAAAAACCTGCGCGGCGATTTCCGCTCCCTCGCCGAATACGTGGACAAATGCGAGAAACACACCGCCGCTGCCCTCGCCACGCTCACCGCAAACGCCGCCGCCGTGCAGGCCACTCTCGAGACCCTCAAAACCTCCGTGAACACCGCCGCTGCCGGTGCCGCCTCTTCCGCTGCCAACAACGCCAGATCGCCCGTCTTCGCCGAAATCTCCAACCAGCTCGCCGTGCTCTCTAACCTCGGTGGCGACGACGGCGACATCACACGCCTGCGCTCGCTCACGGAGGAAATCCAAGCCCAGCTCGACAACCTCGCCGAGACCGCCCGCGCCCTCGAAAACTCTGTCCGCGAAAACACAACCGCCGCCGCAAACGCCGCCCACGCCGCCGCTCGCGAAGCCCACGCCGCCGCTGCCAGTGCCGCTGCCGCAAACGCCGCAGCCAACGCAGCCGTCGTCGTGCCCGCGCCGGAGAGAGACGGCCCCCTGCCCCCCTCGCTCATGGCGAAAGCATTTTCCGCCAACCACCACCCACCCACCGGCGGCGCTGTCGGACGCCTCATCGGCAAAGCCGCCGCCCACCGCCGCCCCGACGCCCCTCGCCCACACCACGCCGACACCTCCCCCGTCGAAGACGAAGTCTGGGATACCGCCGTCGGCATGGAAGAAAACGAAACCGCCTCCACCGCCACCGACACCGAAGACAACGCCAACTTCGCAACCAACTTCGCCGACGACAACGACGCCATCGTCGGCAACGCCGATAACAACGACGCCGACGCCGACACAAACGCCGTCCCTGAAAACAACGCCGACTTCGACGACGACAACGACTTCATCGGCGACTTCGATGACGACAACGACGCCCCCGACGCCAACGAAAACACCAACCCCTACGCCAACGTCCCCACCACCGCCTACGCTCCCGACGACAACGACACCTTCTCCGACAACGACGACAACGACGACGACGTTTTCCCCGCCAACAACGCCCCACCCCGCGCCTACCCCGCCGCCGCACCAGCGTTCACGCCGCCACCCGCACCGCCACCGCCACCTCCTCCTCCGCCGCCGCCAGCGCCAGCGCCGCCACCCCGTGCGCCCCGCGCCACCCCCACCCGCGCCACCGTCGCCAAGCCCGATGACGAACTCCTGCAAAAAGCCCGCGCCCTCGTCTTCACCGAACGGCAAGCCTCCACGCCGCTCCTGCAACGCAGGCTCGCCGTCTCCTACGGCCAAGCCGCCGAGCTTATCGCCGCGCTCGAAGCGCACGGCGACATCGGCCCCGACAGAGGCCCCGGCCTCCCCCGCGAAGTTCTCCGCCACTCCAACGCCCACCAACACCCGCAGCAGCACCAACCGCACCCACAGCCGCCGCCGCACCCCCACCAACACCCGCAGCCCGCCGCCCACCCGCAGCCACCCAGCCCGCAGCCCGCCGCTCACACCCACGCGCCCGACGCCGACCGGCGCAGCCTCCCGCAAGCCTCCGTCACACCGATTTCCACAACCGCGTTTTCGCCGACAGTCTCCGTCACCGCCTCCGCCGCCGCACTTGTTTCCGGCGCACCCGCCCAGACCGACCTCCTCAGCCAACTCGGCCTCGCCCCCGAAGTGCCCACCCCCAAACACCGCCACGCCGCCAGAAAACGCACGGTGCTCATCGCCAACGTCCTCACTGGCCTCGACGAAAAACCCTACGTGCGCGGAACCGGCCCCGGGCTAAACGAACACATAGGCGTCCCGATGGAACCCGCAGGAATTGGCCGCTGGCAATGGGTCGCACCCGACGACGCCCACCCCGTGCGCGCTACCGTCTGGAAAAACGACACCTACCCCGACGCCGACGGCGCAACGGACATCCTCCCCGGCGAAATCCGCGAAATCACTCCCGACTTCCGCAACTAACGCCACACCACACCGCGCCCGCCCCGCACTCCCCAACCTTGACTTGCCCGCCGCGTTCCGCACAAACACCGCCCGCAAAACACTCCGCAACGCACACTCCGAAAAAACATCTATTTATGGGAAAAAACGACTCCGCTAAAAAAGACCCGCGCAAGGGCGACGACCGCAACCTCGTCGTCGTGGACCAAGACTTCGGACAGCCCGACCTCGACGACCGCATCTTCCTCTTCTGGACACGCCACAAGGTCGCCATCCTCGCGTCCTGCTTCCTCGCCGTCGCGGGGACCGCCAGCTGGATAGCCTGGGCAGCAGCGCAAGACTTCCGCCTCGCCGCCTTCCAAAACGAATACAAGGCCGTCGCCGATAAACCCGCCGACAAACTCGCGTTCGCCGCCGCCAACAAGGGCAAACCGCTCGCAGGCATCGCCGCACTCGAAGCCGCCGACGCACTCTTCGCAGACAAAAAGTTTGCCGACGCCGATAAGGCCTACGCCGCCGCTCGCGAAAACTTCAACGTCGCCGACAAAGCACTCGCCGCCCTCGCCGCCCGCGCACACATCGGCACCGCCTTCGCAAAAATCGAAGCCGCCAACCCAGCCGCCGCTGCCGCCACCCTCGCCGAAATCGCCGAAATCCGCGCTTACCCCGCAGCCCTGCGCGGACGCGCCCTCTACACGCTCGCATTGCTCGCCCTCGAAAAAAAGGACTTTGCAACCACCCGCAAATGGCTCGACCGCATTGACCGCGATGTCGCCACCGAGAGCGTCTGGGTCGCCCAAAAACGCAACCTCGTCACCAGCGTGCCAGAGCTGGCAATCCCCGCCAGCCCGACACCCCCGCCCGCCGCCGCGCCCGCCGTCGCGCCAACGCCGCCAGCTGCGCCCGCCGTCGTTCCCGCCACGCCAACACCTGTCGCCGCGCCGCCGCCCGCGCCGCCCGCAACACCAACCGCATCTACGCCCGCGCCAACGCCAGCGCCCGCACCAGCCGCACCGCCACCCGCCGCCGCGCCCGCTCCGCCGCCGGCACCCGCGCCAGTTGCCAAGTAATTTTTCCCAGCCACCCCGCTATGCCCAAACCCGCCGCCACGCCCCCCGTGCCGCCGCCTGCCATCGAGGTCGAAAACCTCTGCAAGCGTTACGGGGCCGTCACCGCAATCGAGGGCGTTTCGTTAAAAGTTAATCGCGGCGAGATTGTCGGTTTCCTCGGCCCCAACGGCGCAGGCAAAAGCACGACGATGCGCATCATCTCCGGCCTCATGCCCGCCACATCTGGCGTCGCCCGCGTCAACGGCATCCCCGTCGCGTGGCGTCCCGAAGAGGCGAAGCGGCACCTCGGCTACATGCCCGAAAACAACCCGTTGCCCGAAGACTTGCGCGTGACCGAGTATCTGCGCCTGCGGGCACGGTTGAAGGGCGTCCACGGGCGCGACCTCAACGACAGCGTCGGCGAAGTCATGGAGGCTTGCGACCTCGTGCGCAAAGCACGCAGACGGCTCATCGGCACACTTTCCAAAGGCTTTCGCCAACGTGTCGGTATCGCCGACGCCCTGCTGGGCGCACCCGACGCAATAATCCTCGACGAGCCAACCATCGGCCTCGACCCGCACCAAATCCTCAGCATCCGCCGCCTCATCAATAATCTTCGCGGCAAAATGGCAGTGCTCATTTCCAGCCACATCCTCGCCGAGATTGAGCAGGTCTGCGACCGCGTCATCATCATCAACCAGAGCCGCGTCGTCGCCAGCGGCACACCCGACTCGCTGCGCCGCGAGTTCATCCCCGACGCCACGTTTTCACTCTGCGCAGCAACAACCGCCACCGCGCTCGAGACACTGCTGTTGCCCGCCGAACCGAAAACCGAGGTGACCGATAAGGGACCCGAAGCCCCCGACAGCGCGTTCCGCCGGCTCACCCTGCGCGTGCCCGCCGACTCGCCAATCGCCCCAGTTTTACTCGGAAAAATTTGGGCAGCGTTTCCGGGAAAAATCCGCGAGTTTCACAGTCTCAAAGCCAACCTCGAAGACATCTTCATCGCCGCCACGCGCCGAAGCTGGGAACTCGAAACCAAAATCAAAAATTAACCGCCACCGCCGCCACCCGCCACCCTCGCCATGCGCACACTCCGTATCCTCCTGCTGCACGAATTGCGCTCGCTCGCCATCGCCGCGCCGACCTACATCGCGGCAGGGCTTTTCCTGTCCATGATGGGCTTTCTCTATTTGATGGTGCTCCACGAGGCCAAAGACACCCCCTTGGATTTGACGCCTGTGCAGATGTATTTCTCCCTCTTCTTCGTGCCGCTCTTCCTCATCGTCCCGCTGCTCACGATGCGCAGCTTCGCCGACGAATACCGCAACGGCACACTCGCCGCACTCTTCTCCACGCCAGTGCGCCCCGCACAAGTCGTCTTCGCAAAGTTCGCCTCCGCATACATTTTTTACCTGCTCCTGTGGGCACTCGCCCTGCTCTACCCACTCGTGGCATGGTGGATGCTCGGCCCACTCTACAGCGACCCGCGCCTGCTCGATTTGCCCGCACTCATAGGCGGCGGGGTGTTTGTCGCAGCCAGCGGCGCATTCTATGTCGCCGTCGGCATCCTCGCCAGCAGCCTCACACGCAGCACACTCGTCGCCGCACTGCTCACCGTTTGCGCCTTGTTTTTCCTCGTGCTGCTCGGCTTCGCGCTACGCTTCGTCCCGCTCGATACGTTTGCGTGGGGCGAGACCGTGCTGCAAATCTCCGACTACTTCAACACGGTCGGGCACCTCGGCGTTTATCTGCGCGGCATCGCCGATTCGCAGCCACTTTTCCTCTTCCTCTCAGGCACGCTGCTCTCGCTCGCTCTCGCCTCCCTCGCCGTCGAATCCAAAACGTGAACGACATCCATGAACACAAGTGACTTCAAAATCGCCCGCCGCTGGAACGCCCTCAACCGACTTCTCCAAGTCGTGTTGAGCGTCACGCTCGTCGTGGGCCTCAACATTCTGGCGTGGCAATCGGGCATACGTTTCCGCCGCCCGCTCCCATTCGCACACACGCAGACCCTCGCCCTCGAAACCGTCAAACAACTCGAATCCGCCGCCCGCCGCGCACCACCCAAAACGGGCAAAACTGAGACAGGACAGTGGCCGTGGCTCGTCATCTACGACATCATGGGCGCAGCAGAGGCCAGCAACAAAGACAAGGAAAGCGACACCTCGGAGATGCTCGCAGGCGCAACGCGACGACTCCTCGACGACTTTGTTTTCGCAGCGGGAAAACCCCGCGCCGACGGCTGGCTCTCCGTCGTCCGCACGGACAGTCTCCGGCGAGCGGACATCTACGCACGTCTTCAAAAAGACTACGACCAAATCTCGCCGCGCACCGCACTCGTCGTGGAATGCAAGGGAACGGGACGCCACAAAATCATCAACATCGAGGACCTCCGCGTCTTGCGCTCCGATGCGTCGGCGGATGTCTCGACGGCGATTTTTCCCAATGCGTTTCGAGGCGAAGACGCGCTCATCAGTGCCATCCTCGGCGTCACCGACACGAGTTTGATTGTCTATCACACCATCGGGCATCGCGAGATGTCGCCCGACGACAACAGCAACAGCCCTCGCGCCATGTCGGCCTTTGCGGAGCGTCTGCGCCGACGCAACATTTCCCTGCGCCCGCTCGACCTCTCCAAGGTCAACGAAGTGCCCACCGACGCCAACCTCGTCCTCGTCGCTGCCCCGCAAGCGGCTTTTGCCAAATCGGAAACCGCCAAACTCATACGCCACATGCGCCGTGCCCCTCGTGCGCGTTTTATGGTTTTTGCCGAAGTCGGGGCCGACCCCAATCTCACCGAGCTGTTTGACGAATGGGGCATTCTTGCTGACGACGCTCTCATCTGGGACCCCGAGTTGACAACCTCGCGGGGTCTCACCATCGCCAAGCGCATCAACAGTGAGCACGACCTCACGCGGGTCATTGCGCAGCCGCGTCAAACGGGGGGTGGGGGCAGCCTCGCCTATCTGCTTGCCCGACCTGTCCGCCGCGACCCCGGTGCGCCGAAGGACGAGACCTTGCGCATCACTGAGTTATTTACGGCTTCTGCGGACAAAGTTCGTTCGTGGGGCGAGCGCGATTACCGGCAAAAACCTTTTCGCAACGACCCGCTTCGTGGCGACCTTGAAGCGCCGGTGCCTCTTGCGGCTGTCGCGGAGCGGCGTATTGGGCGCAATCTTGGCATCAAAGCGGCGGTGGACGGGCGTATTTTGGTTCTCGGATCGGGTGATTTTGCGTCCAACGCGTGTTTTCGGGAGGTCGGCAATGAAATTTTTCTCTTAAATGCTGTCAACTGGATGCTTGACCGAGACGACATGCTCAACATTTTGCCTCGTCCCTTAGCCAAGTTTCAATTACGTGCCACCGAGTCGGATTTATCTGCTGTCACTTGGCGTTTCCTCTTAATCCCCTTCCTCGTCCTCCTCTTTGGCTTCCTCATCTCCTTCTGGCGCAAGCACACATAGCGTTCCGTGTGTTGTCTCCTCCCTCCTCTCCCGCTCACTTTCCCACATTTTTTAACCAGGCTAAAAAAACTTCTTGACCCAAGCTGCCGAATCCACCATTTTCTCTCGTGCCGCACATCAGCACCAGCAGCGCTACCAAATCGAACTCATCACAACACCATGTCCAAACGGATAAGCACCATTCCTCACATTTCTATTTTTTAACCAGGCTAAAAAAACTCCTTGACGCAAGCTGCCCAAGCCGCCATTTTTCCCGTGCTGAAAATCAGCCCCAACAACACTAACAAACCAAACTCATCACAGCATCATGTCCAAACATACAGCCCTAACCAAACAGCAACCGCGACGCATCTGTCGAGTTGGCCGAGTCCGCCGGATAAAAGCCAGCGGCGAGGTCAGCGTTTTTCATTGCGTGTCCCGAACGGTCAACGGCGAGATTTTTCTCTCCGATGCCGAGAAGGACATCATGCAAAAACAACTCCACCAAGTCGCAGACTTCTGCGGTGTCCAAGTCGTGACATACGTCCTCATGGGAAACCATTTCCATGTGCTCGTCAGAGTCCCGCAGCAGGGCGAGGTCGCCGACGCAGAACTGCTGCGGCGTTACTCCGTGCTCTATCCCAAGCCTACAAAATACGCACCCGCCGATGTCAAGATGCTCGCCGAGATGCTCAAGAAGGACGACGAAGACGCCGAGGCGTGGCGCAAACAAATGCTGCGCCGCATGGGCGATGTCTCCGAGTTCATGAAGACCTTTAAGCAACGGTTTTCCATCTGGTATAACCGCACACATGAACGCTTTGGAACACTCTGGTCGGAGCGGTTTTCAAGCACTCTCGTGCAGGCCGACAAATTTTTTGCGATGGAAAGTGCCGCCGCTTACATTGACCTGAACCCTGTCCGTGCGCGTCTCGTCGCAGACCCGAAAGACTATCGCTGGTGCGGCTACGCGGAGGCTGTGGCGACAGGTGCCAAGGGCACGATGCGTCGCAATTTGCGCTACGCGGTTTCCGCTGACAACCTCAGCGACGAGGAGATGCTGGAGACCTATCGCGTCGTGTTGTTCGGCAAGGGAGCGACCGCAAAACGCGGCGACCCCTCCGCCGCCCGCATCGCCCCCGAGGCTGCGCAAGCGGTCGCTGCTTCCGGCGGGAAACTTTCTCGTTCTGAGCGTCTGCTCACGAAGACTACGCAGTTCACACGTGGTGGTGCCATTGGTGACGCGAAGTTTGTAGGTGCGATCTTGGCGCAATACACCCGCGAGACCAACCGCCGCTCCGGCTGCAAGCCCATCCCGTTTGCAGACGCAGATGCGGACGCGGAGATTTCCGCCGATTGGCCAGAAGGTCTCTGCGCCCTACGCCGCCGCAAGCACTGAGCTTCGAGTATCACGCCCTAAGCCACCACGCCTTGCCGCCTTTCCCCTTTCACTTTTCTTCTAAAAAATCACCGCCCTTCGCTACCTGCGCAATCCCCACGATTGCGTCGCCGCTGCTTTGCCCTGTCCCTGCGTGGGCACCACCTAAACATCACCTGAAACGGTGAAGGAACCCCTCCACGACAAATTCCTGCACCGTCCTCCTCCCTTCTTCTCTCTTTATTTTCTTTAGCCTGGTAAAAAAAACTTCGGTTTCTTTAGCCTGGTAAAAAAATAAATTTTGTTTTTGCCCGTTGCGCGTTGGTGCGCCAAGGTGTGCGCTATGCCCGAAATCCGCGTGCTTTCCGAAAAAGTCGCTAACCAAATCGCCGCTGGCGAAGTGGTCGAGCGTCCTGCCGCTGTCGTCAAAGAACTTCTTGAAAACAGCCTTGACGCCGGAGCAACACGCATCGCAGTCGAGTTTCGCCACGGTGGCAAATCCTTCATCGCAGTCGAGGATAACGGCTGCGGGATGTCCCCCGACCAAGCACTCATGTCACTCGAAATGCACGCCACGAGCAAAATTCGCAACGCCGACGACCTTAACGAAATCCGCACTTTCGGTTTTCGCGGCGAAGCCGTTCCGTCTATTGCCAGCGTTACGCGCTTCACACTTCGCACGCGTCCGTCCGATTCGCTTTCGGGCACAGAATTGTTTGTCAACGCAGGCCGATTTATTCACCAAAAAGAGGCGGGCATGGCCCCGGGCACCCGCGTTGAAGCCGCAAACCTCTTTCACCCCGTTCCTGCCCGCCTCAAGTTTTTGAAATCGGAGAACACCGAGGCTGCGCACATCACGCGCTTGGTTCGCCTCTACGCGGTCGCGCAGCCGCAAGTCGGGTTCACGCTCACCGAAGACGGGCAAGAAATCTTCCGTTCGCCCGCTGCGCAGGAATTGCCGGAGCGCGTTCGCGAAATCTGGGGCAGTCAACTTGCCAACGACCTCACGGTGCTTGCCCCTGTCGAGGGTGCGGAGATGCGTCTCTGGGGCCTTCTTGGAAAACCCGGCGCGGGGCGTGCGACCCGCCAAGAGATGGTCACTATCGTCAACGGGCGTCCCGTGGACAGCCGCACTCTCGCCTACTCCCTCGTTGAAAGTTACCACACGCTTTTGCCGCGCGGACGTTACCCACTCGCGTTCCTCTTTCTCGAAATCGCCCCGCACTGGGTTGACGTGAATGTCCACCCCGCCAAACGGGAAGTGCGTTTCCGCGACGAAATGCGGGTGCGCCATTTTGTAATTACTGCCGTGATGCACCACCTTGAGACGGCGGGCGGCGGTGCGCAGACGGTCAACGGTTACGACGGGCAAACCGGGCAAACATCCGCGTCGTCGGGTTCCATCGAATCCACCGCCGACTCCGCCAACGTCAACGACCCCAACGCCACCGCCGCCAACGCTGCCGCCGCCGCCGC
>JAITPT010000171.1 GCA_031289285.1 Puniceicoccales bacterium | reverse complement strand
GCGATGATGCGGTTGTTGATGAGGCGGGACGCGCCGTCGAGCGTTAGGCAGGCGAAGTGCTCTTGTTTTTTGGCGCGGATAGCGGCGAATTGGGCGATGATTTTTTCGGTGGTGTCGAGAATGGGCGCTTCGGAAACGGGCGGCGGATAGCGGTGGGCGAGTTCGAATGCGGCGAGGAGTTCGCAGATTTTTGCCTCGCCCATTCCGGGGACGGCGGAGAGCGCGGGGTAGTCCAAACGGGTGTTTTGCGTCAAAGTTTCTTTGAGGAGTTTTTGCAAATCGGCAGCGATGCTGACGACGTCGTGCTCTTTGTTTCCGCTGCCGATGATCGCCGCCAGCAGTTCCAAATCCGTAAGCGCAGCCGCGCCCTTTGCCCGCAGTTTTTCGCGGGGGCGGTCGTGTTTGTCTTTGTCGGTGAGTTTCATGGTTTGAGTAGCGGCGTGGTGCGGCGTGGTGCGTGTATTTAGGGTTTTGGGAGCGAGCGGGCAAGAACGGTTTGCGGCGGGTGCGTTGTCTGGGGACAATAAAGTGCCAGCCATTTTTTCATTTGACTCTCGATTTTTGTGTGCCACGGGCTGGCGGGCACCACACAGTTGGAGTGCGGTGCCAGAGGGTGAAACGAACACCAACATCGCTTTCGTAAATGCAGTAAGCTCACGGTTACCAGTGTCTTTCGCCGCAGTGAAAGCGGTGTCGGCGGGTGCTACGTTATCACTTCGCCCCCTCTGCCACCGCACTCCCAAAAACCGCACTCCTGCCCCCGACACATTTTTACCCGCAAACCGCTTTTGGGCGGCGCAGATTGGCGCAAGATTTTGGACAGACACCGCCACTGCAAGCGGCGCAGCTATCCTGCTGTGGAAACAAGGGCGAGGCGGAAACCAATGATGGAGTCACGATAAGATTGACTGTTGCTGGCACGGTGGGCAGAACGACAAGAACGAGCGTTAAAGAGCCAACTGCCGCCACGTAAAATACGGCTGCTTCCGTTGAGCGGCCCCTTCGGGTCTTTTTCATCAATGACAGAATAAGCCCCATACCAGTCCAAACACCACTCCAAGACATTCCCGTGCATCTCGTAAAACCCCCAAGCATTGGGCTGGAAAGTTCCCACCAAAACCGTCCTCTTGCGCGATATGCCCTTCGCATTGCCATTGTAAGAATAATTGCCGTCGTAATTTGCCTGCACAGTTGTTAAATTAAGACCCGTGTTAAAAGGGCCTGTCGTGCCAGCACGACACGCATATTCCCATTGTGCCTCAGTGGGAAGCGTATAGATATAACCATCGGGAAGACCGCCAGCAGCACGCCCAATATCCGTCAACTTTTTGCAAAACTCCATCGCATCATCCCACGAAACATTTTCTACAGGGGCACTGTCTCCTAAGTCCGCAAAAGAAGAAGGATTATTGCCCATTAACATTTTCCATTGACCTTGTGTGACCGCAGTTTTTCCAAGATAAAACGCTTTGCTTAGCGTAACGCGACGGCATGTTTCGTCTTTGCTGCGCTCCGGTTCGTCGGCAGGACTTCCCATTGCAAACGCGCCAGCAGGAATATGCCTCATTTCTAAATTGAGAAAACGTATAACAAAAGGTTTTTTCCATCGGATTGCTTCCGACCTTTCCCGTGCCCAGGCATCCGCCGTTTTTCTTTTTTCGTTTTCTGCGTAACGAAGGTTGGCGGCATCTTTGTTTTTGATTAAAAAGTTGTCTATACTTTCGACAACATTGGCGAGCACACCGAGCTTGCAACCCACTTTGGGGAACAACGCGCCGTTTCGCATTTCGGTTTCTATTGCACTCACAACCGCAACTGGTGTGCCGGTGTCGTGAAGCGCAATATAAAACTGCGGAAGGAGTTCCGTAAGTGCGCGGGAGATGTCGCCGCCCCATTCGCTTTGCAGGATTTTTTCATAGCGGTCGGCTTGGGTAAAAATAACGTAGGTGGCAATACCCGCCGCACACAAACGCCGGATAGCGGCGGCGGGCGCAAAAGAAAGCTCGAGGCGAGCGGTGTTCTTCTCGAGTTTTCCGCGCAGTTCAACAGCGGATTGTAAATTAAATAACAGCAAAATAAGGTCACTGGAGAAAATTTCTTTTCGCAAATCGAGTTGTTGCGCATTGAGTTCAGAGGAGGCGGCGCGGGTCGCTGGAGTGTCGTTATTTGGGTCAGCTTCAAACTCTGCTTCGAAGATTGCGCGAAAGTCTTGTCCCGCGCAGTCGAAGGTATGCAAGGTATGGACATCCTGAGATTTATCATGCCAGTCCCAGCGTAGATTTTTACGTGTTCCGGCGGCGGTAGATGCTGGCCAGTTGCCGAGTTCGAGCGCGTCCATAACACTGGCGGTGTAGTAGCGCGTCGCCGTGCTTTCGGTAGTAATGCGCGGAAGCGTTCCGGCAGAGGAGAGCGTGTGTGTAAGCGCGGCGAGAAGCACGGTTTTGCCTGTGCTCTCGGTGCCAAGAATACTGATGCGTTGGGCGGGCATGTTTTTTTTGAGAAGATAAAAGTTAGTGGGTGGGCGGCGCGGGAGACGGCAGCGTTTCTGGCGTTGTGTTCGGTGTCGCTTTCGGCGGCGGCGGATTGGTTGTCGTTTGCGGTTTTGCGGGTGCGCTTACGGGTGCAACTATTCTATCCAAAATAATATCCCAGAATCTTTGAGGTAGGTGAATGAAGGCGAGACAAGTGCCCGTGGCGGTTAGTAGTAACATCAAAATAACCGTCAAAATAATATTTACAGTCTTTTCGTTTTTTCTCCGGCGTTCTTCGCGGCGGAGGTATTCGGAGTTTTCGCGCTGGCGGCGACGTTCAGTTTCTTTATACGTGGCCTCTTCGCGTGCGGCTTGCTCGAGGCGACGGCGTTCCTCGGTCAGGCGGCGTCGCTCTGCCTCTTCTTTTTCCTCGCGCCGAATTAACACAGGGGAGCGTGCGAGACACAAATCGTGAACACACTTGAAGTTACCGCCGACTGTGCAAAAGAGGAGCGAGCCGGAAGTTTCGCGGCGGACACTGGCCGACCACGCCGTCCAGAGAGCTTGCACTTCGGCGAGATTGGCGGGTGTCTGGGCAATTTCTCCAGCCTCAAGTTGGTTCGGGAAAAACTCTGTTTCGTTGGGTTCGAGAACATCGGAAAACTCTTTGCTAACATTCTGCCATTGCTGCACAAGGTCAGCCGCCGCGCCTGCGGTTGGGGTTTTATATGCGGCGTCGGGCACGGGTGTTGGCAGCGGAAGCGGGGCGTTGTTTTGCGGTGTCGGCCAACGCGGGTCGGCGAGCCAGCGGGCGATGTCTGGTGCGCCCGCGCCCGTCGTGTGGTCGCAAGAGAAGTTGTCTTCGCGCCAGAGAAGGAGAATCCAGCGTTGTGGGCGTCCGCTGCCGTCATAACCGCCGTTGTGAACACGGGCGAGATACAGCTTGCCGCCTTCGTCCAAGAGCAAGCCCGCCATGCGGTCGCCAATGCCCCACGTGTTTATAGTGTCGAGAGCGGTAGAGAAGTTTTGTGTGAAGCGCGTATAAATGTCACGGGCGGGAAGCTCCGCCGACGTTACTTGACGCTGCCAGTATCCAGATTTGTAATCAGGATAAATTACTTTGTTTGCTTGGTCGTAGATGTTGAACATAG
>JAITPT010000112.1 GCA_031289285.1 Puniceicoccales bacterium | reverse complement strand
GATGGCTTTGGCGGGGTTAGCGGAGATTTCGGGTTGGTCGCACCAGAAGAGGAAGATGGTGTCGGTGGTGCGGTGGTGGTGGTCGTCGTGGGTTTTGTCGCCGAGCCAGTTGACAGCGCGGATGTAGGCCTCGACGGCTTCTTCGCTCATTGGGCTGACGAGTGCTTTGTCGAAGTTGTAGCTGGAGAATGCGGGTTTATCGCAGGAGACGAGTGCGACGCCGCCGGAGAGGCCGCCGGGGGCGACTTTGATGCGGGTGCCGTGGGTGCGCACGGGGGTGCAGAGTTTGCCGGTGACGATGCAGGGCTGGCTGGCGGCGGCGTCTTGGTGTTGTGCTTGTGCGGCGCGTTGGGTGGCGCAATGCCCGCGCCACCACGCCATAGTTTCCTGCCACTCGACAAGGAGGCCGTCGGTGCCGTCCACGGTGAATGTGAGCCAATCGGTGGTTTTGATTTTGGCTTGTTCGAGTGCGGTCTTGGTGGCGGCGCTGGCGGCGGGGTCGGAGTGGAGGTGCTCGAGGTAGGTGATGATGGCGCCCAGCGCGGCGGCGGCGGGGCCGGTGATGGTGGCGCGGGCGGTGCGAAGTTGCTCGAGGAAGAGTGCCTGAGTCTGGACGGCGAGGCGGTTGGCGGCGGGGTCGAAGCCGGGGATGACGCGGCTGGCGGTGTCGGCGCCCAGCGCGGCGATGGCGGTGGAATTGCGTGGGGGGAGTTTGGAAACGGGGCGGACGATGGGGGCGTTTTTGGTGCCGAGCGGGAAGGCGCCGAGGAGGTGTCCGGTGGCGTCGAGATTGAGGTAGCCGCGCAGCGTTTGACCGACGAAGTCGAGGTCGTCGAGGAGGTGCCGACTTTGGGCGAAACGATGGAGTGCTGGGAAGATCACAGTGATGCTTTTTTGAAAAGGTTTTGGCGCATGGCGGTGACGTCGAGGACGCCGTTTTCCAGTTTTGCGGGGGCGAAGAGGGCGCATTGCGGCGGGCGTGCGCCGGGGGCGGCGGCGGTGCCAGCGGGATAATCCAAGTCGTAGAGCATGATGCCGAGGTCGCGATTTTCGGGGACGGGTTTCTCGGTGCCGTCGGGCAGCGTGAAGTAGGCGGCGAACTCGCGGAGGCCGAGTGCGGGCTGGCGCACGCATTGGCCGGCGGCGGCGCGGCGGGTGAACATTTCCCGATACTTGGCGGGCGGGTCGGCGGCGGTGGGGTTGGGCACGATGAGGCGCGCCGCGATTAGGTAGGCGACGTCGCGCAGGATTGTGCTGGTGCGCTGGGTGCGGTTTTCGCCTTGTGCGTCGTGCCGCCCAGCGGAGTCCACGAAGTATGGCGTGTAGCCCGAAGGGTCGCGCATCCAGGCATTGACGCCCGCGCCGCCGCGGACGGGGATGGTGTCTTGGATTTCGTTGCGGCGAATCGAGACGAACTGGATGGGTCTCAAAACGCTGATGCGGTCAATCTCGTAGCGGATTTGAGGTTTCCAGAAAATTGCCTCGATGACCCCGCGAGCGGCAGAGGGTGTGCAGACGGGATATGAGAGACGCTCCACGCGGGTCTCCGGTGCGGTGAAGGCGGCGTAGTCACCCCAGATTTTGAGTTCGATGGAAATGGAAACTGGCATGGCGAGTGGACGGTGAGTGGGCGAGTGGTGAGTGGCGAGTGGTGAGTGGGTGGTGGACGGTGTGGACAAAGTAGACGTGGTGGACGGTGTGGACGTGAGCGTGGGCGGCGGCGGTGGCGGTGGCGATGGCGGTGGTGGTGTTGTTGTTTTGTTGAAAGTGCGGCGAGTGATTGAGGGGGAGAATGCGAGATGCGGCGGGCGGCGCAAGAAGTTTTTTCGTTAATTTCTTGTGATGACGAAAAGTGCGTTGGTGCTCTTCTGTTCTTGAAAATGTCTGCCCAAACCTATCTCTTGGCGTCTCGCTTCCACAGGTGAGGCGCGGATTGAAACAATTTTTTGTGTTGCCGTTGACATTGCAACAACAGCCGTCTGGGCGACCGGGCGGCTTTTTTCGCGTGAGGAAATCACACGTCGAGCGTGTAGCCAAAGCAGGGGTCGTAGTGGCGGGGCTGGGTCACGACGACGCCGTTGCGCAGACAGCGGAGTGCGCCCGCACGGATGCCGCGCTCAACTGCGGAAGCGCGGAGGTTGACGCAAAACGGGCCGAGCACTCGCCACTCCCGCCGCGACGGCGGCTCGTGCGGGCGGGCGTCCAGCGCGGCAATCCAAGCGCGGCTGATTTCGTCGGACGCCGCGAGCACGGCGACGGTCGGCTCGTCCTCGTCAATCCAGCGGTATCGCTCGCCCACGGCGCGGTGGTTTTGCTGTTCGCGTTGGTAGGCGATGCCCTTCTCGTCGCGGTTTGCGCCTTGGTAAAGTTCGCGGAAATACTGGCGGATTTTTTCCGGCGAAATGTCGGCGTCCACATCTGCGGTGGCGGGCAAAAACTTTGCGGCGAGGAGCGTCGCCCGCTCGTAGGCGTCGTCGGGCAAATTGGAATCGGCAAGGTGGATGACCTCGACCTCGCCGCGCCGCGCTTGGCCAGCGGCGTCGGTGAGGCGACCTTCACGGTTGCACCGCCCCGCCGCCTGCAAGATGGAGTCGAGCGGCCCGCGGTCGCGGTAGAGTTTGGGGAAATCGCAATCCACGCCCGCCTCAATCAGCTGCGTCGAGACGAGGAGGCAGGAGCACTCCGGCGACGCGAGGCGGATGCGGACGGCGTCCATG
The DNA here is from genome assembly GCA_031289285.1 of Puniceicoccales bacterium. Lineage (GTDB taxonomy): Bacteria > Verrucomicrobiota > Verrucomicrobiia > Opitutales > UBA953 > CALNBE01. Next base: position 860 of record JAITPT010000112.1, on the reverse strand, counting down.
ACGGCTTGGCGGTGCGCCGGACACATCGCGGTTGACAGGTGGTAGAGGCCAGCAGGCGCTGCTGCCGCGTGGACGGGGTGGACGTCGTGGACGGAGTGGGCAGGGTGGACGAGACCCGCAGCGGCGTTCGCAGCAGCGGCGGCGTCTGGTGTAGTTTTTGGGGTCGAGCGCGAGGGATTGTTTTTGAGGATGTCGGCGGCGGCGGCGAAAAGTTTGCGGGCGGAGTGCTTGGTGTTGACCACGGCGAGCGCACGATGGCATCCGGAAAACTCCTCCGCGAACTGCGCAATCGAAACCGCCGTCGTGCGGCGGCGAATGCGGGTGCGGGTGAACTCGGGGCGTGCGTGGAGGCGCAAGTCTGGCGGGATGATTTCTCTGATTTCGGGGAACCCTTCCGCGAAGAACCCGCGCTGGTCGAAGGCCGGTTGGGTGGCGGTGCAAAACACCAGCGAACCGCGCCCGAGTGCCTGCAAGGCGCGGAGCGTCGCGAGCGTCGGTTGAAGCAGCCCGGGCGGAAAAGTCTGGCACTCGTCGAAGAGGACGACGGCGTCGAGGATGCGGTGGATTTTTCGCACGGCGGAAGGTCGGTGCGCGTGAAGCCCCTCGAAGAACTGGACGTTGGTAGTGACGACAAAGGGCGCGTCCCAATTTTCCGCCGCCAGTTTCCAGCGGAGTGCCACGCTGTCTATGCCCTCGCAGGTGCTCTCGTCCGCGCTCTTCCGCCAACCCGCGAGACTGTGATGCTCAAGGACGTTTTCCGCGCCGAAGACAGAGGCGAACACGCGGGCGTTTTGCTCGATGACACTCGTGTAAGGGATGACGTAAATGACGCGCCTCAACCCATGCCGCACGGCGTGATG
>JAITPT010000092.1 GCA_031289285.1 Puniceicoccales bacterium | reverse complement strand
TCCTCGCCCCCCTATCAGACCTCTCTCAACGCACCGCAACCTCAACAACCTACTTACTTACTTACCATGAAAAGCTACCGCATCCTTATCGTCGAAGACGACAACGCAATCCGTCGAGGAATGACGGACGTCCTGAAAAAGTTCTACGGCCCCGACATCACCGCCGCAGCCACAGGCACCGAGGGGTGCAAAGCCGCCCTCGAAAGCGAGTTCGACCTCATCCTGCTCGACTGGATGCTGCCCGGAATGGACGGCATAGAAATCCTCCAAAAAATCCAGACCGAGCGCCCGGGCGTCCCCGTCATCATGCTCACCGCAAAGGGAACCGAAAAAGACCGCGTCGCCGGCCTCAAACTCGGCGCCGACGATTACGTCGTCAAACCATTCAGCGTAAAAGAACTCCTCGCCCGCATCGAAGCCGTCCTACGCAGAAGCCCCGGACGCTCCGTCAACTGCGACTCATTCCGACTCCCCGGAGGAACCGCCGACCTCAACGGACGAAAAATCCGCTTCGACGACGGCGTCGAGACCCCGCTAACCGAACGCGAGTTCGACCTCCTCGCCTACCTCGCCCGCCACCCGGGGCGAGTCGTCGCACGAGACGAAATCCTCCAACGCGTCTGGAACGTGGACCCACGCTCAGTCGAGACCCGCACGATTGACATGACCATCGCCCGCCTCCGCGACAAAATCCGCGACAAAAAGTGCGAGATAATCCAGACCGTCCGCAGCCGCGGCTACCAGTTCTCGCAACTCTCCTGACGCACCAACCGCCCGCCCGCCCGCCCCGCCGCAACCCGCAAAAAAACAATGCTCCGCCGCTTCCCGTTCGCATTTCCGCCGACCCGCCTCGACATGCTGCGGATAGCCTTCGCGCTCTGCCTCATCTTCGTCTTCTTCGCGCTCGGCTGGACAAGCGCCAACATGCTGCGCCTCGAAAACTCACGCCGCGACGCCTCCCTCACCGCCGCCCGCGAGCGCGACTTCTCCGCCGCAGCCGCAGAAGCAGATGCCCGCGTCGGCCACTGGATAGCCTCAGAAAACAGCCGCCCCTATTTCGACTACCTCGCCTTTCGCGCCGAGAGCCGCCCCCACGAAGCACTCTTTGCACCGCCCATCCCCGGCGAACCCCTCGCCCCCTCGCCCTTCCTCGCCACAAGCCAACCACTGGCGCGGCTGCACTTCATGGTGTCGCCCGCCGGCGCACTCACCTCACCCGAATACCCAAGCGGAGACCTCCGCGCCGCCACCGCCCCACAGAGCAAACCCACCGGACGCCAACTCGCCGCCGCCGCCCTACTCAACGCCCTGCGAGAACGCCACAAACGAGAAGACTTCCGCTCCGTCTTCTCGCAAGCGACCGCCCGCCAAATCCGCCGCCAATCCCTTTTGCCCGGCGGCGCGTTCCCCAGAAACATGCCCCGCCCAAACCCAAACGACGACCCCGACGACAACGCCAACGCAGCCAACAACGCCGCAGCCAACAACGCCGCAGCCGCCAACGCCACCGACCCCGAAAAACACAGCCCCACCACTTCCGCCACTCCCACCACTTCCGCCCCCGCCGCTCCTCCCGCTCCCCTCGTTCACGCCGACAACGACGCGCTCTTCTGGGCACGCTTCTCTGGCGAAATGTCTCCCCTCGCCCCCGTCTGGCTCGACGGCGAGCTTTACCTCCTGCGAAGCGTCGCGACCACCCAAGGCGACTGCGTGCAAGGCATCTGGCTCAACTGGCCTGCCCTCCGCTCCGTGCTCGCCGAAGGTGCCGCCAAACGCCTCCCCGGTGCCGACTTCGCCCCGCGCCCGCCCAACTTCAGCCCGCAGCCCGGGCGAGTCCCCCTCGACTCGCTCCCCGAAATCATTTTCACCGCCGAGACCACCGTCGGCTCCCCAGAAGAACCCGTCGCCAGCCTGCGCGTCACCCTCGTCCTGTGCTGGATATTTGCCGCACTCGCCATGCTCGGCGTCGGCGGCCTCTTCTTCGGCGTCATCTCACTCAGCGAACGCCGCGCCTCCTTCGTCTCCGTCGTCACCCACGAATTGCGCACCCCGCTGACCACCTTCCAGCTCTACACCGAAATGCTCGAAGACGACATGGTGCCAGAGGAGTCGCGCAAAACCTACCTCGCCACCCTCCGCGCCGAAGCCTCGCGCCTCACACACCTCGTCGAAAACGTCCTCGGCTTCGCCCGCCTCGAACGCGGACGCTCCCTGCGCCGCGACGAAATACTCTCCGCCGGAGAAATCATGGAGCGTGTCGCCCCGCGTTTGCGCGAACGTCTGGCGGCAGCAGAGATAACTTTTGAAACATCTCTCTCGCCCGCCGACTCCGAAGTCTTGACGCGCACCGACGGCACCTCTGTCGAGCAAATCCTCTTCAACCTCGCCGACAACGCCGCCAAATATGCGGGCGGCGCGGGGCGTTCCGCGAAGCTCACGGCGCGGGTCGAGACGGGTGCCCTGTGTTTTGAGTTTTCCGACGACGGCGGCGGCATTCCCCAATCTGCCCTGCGAAAGTTATTTCAACCCTTCCACCGCTCGACCGAAGAGGCGACTGGGCGCAAACCCGGTGTCGGCTTAGGGCTGGCTTTTTCGCGCCAACTCGCCCGCCGTCTCGGCGGCGACCTAAAGCTCCTCCGCAACTCCCCCTCCGGCGCCGTCTTCCTCCTCCGCCTCCCCACCCTCGCAGAATGACGCCCCCGCCGCCCCCGCCGCGCAAAAATACCTTCTAAGAAATCTGGCTCTCGCGTGTCTTAATGGAGAACACCGCTTCTCCCCGACGCAAAAATAACATGACCGCCGAACCCGCCGCATCTCTGAGTCTGCACGACCTCTTCCTCGCCGAAGAATCCCGTCTGCTCCGCTATGCCATGCGCCTTTCCGGCGGCGACTTCGCCACCGCACAAGACTTCGTCCAAGACGCCTTCCTGCGCCTCCACGCCCAAGGTGCCGCCGTCGTCAGCCCACGCGCTTGGCTCTTCACCGCCATCCGCAACCTCGCCTTCAATCACCGCCGCAAACACGCCCGCCTCGCCCCGCTCGACTCCGCCGCCGCCGCCGAGACCAACCTGCTCGCCGCCGAGGGCGAGGACGGCACCACACCATCCGACAACCTCGAACACGAAGAAGCCGTCCTGCTGCTGCGCCTCTGCGTGGACGAGTTGCCCGCAAACGACCGCCTGCTCGTCAAACTCAAGTTCGAGGACGACCTCTCTTACGCCGAAATCGCCCGCGCCTCCGGCCTCACGCCGAGCAACGTCGGCTTCCGCCTAAGCACCATCGTCAAACGCATCACCACCGCATTCCACCGCGCCGAAACAGAAAGGACTCACCAATGAAAAACACCATTCCCGCCGCCCGCGCCGACAACACTTCCGCTGCCGCGCCCACCCGCGAAGCCCGCGTGCTCGCCGTCCTACTCGGCGAGGCCGACGCCGCCGAGCAAGCCGCCGTCAACGCCCTGCTCGCCGCCGACCCCGCCCTGCATCTCTGGCGCGACCAAGCCGCCGCCATCCTCCCCGCCCTGCTGGAAGCCCTGCGCCTCGCCACGCCCAACACCGCCCCCCTCCGCATGGACGCACCACGCCGCGCCGCCCTCTTGCAAAAACTCGGCACCGCCCCCCCCGCCGCCGCGAACACCCCCGCCGCCCACACTGCCCCCGCGAGTGTCGCCCCCGCCGCGTCCTCCCGTCCTGCGTCCTCTACTGTGTCCCGTGTCCTGCGTCCGGTGTCCTCCGCGCCCAAGCCCGCCCCCCCCGCCGCCAACATCATTTCCTTCCGTCGCCTCTTGTTTCCGCTCGCTGGCTGCGCCTGCGCCGCGCTCGTGTTCGCCGCCCTCTACATCGCGCCCTTCTACATCACCACTCTCTCCAATGACGAATTTGTGACAGGCGCGGGCGGAAATTGCAGCGGTGGCAACCTTCGCATCACTGGTGAGCATCGCCCCAGTCTCTTGAAAGGCACTGGCACCCTCACTCTCAGCACCGACAGCGGCACGTCTTCCGGCACGGGGACAGCAGCCAGCGGGGAGGCGATTATGAATTCCGGCTCGGGGCGTAGTGCCTCCAGCTACTATGGGAGTGTCGTGTTAGAAAAGGGAGTTACTGTGTTCTTGAACGACACGACGGGTGACTCCCACTTGGGCGAGGGTGCCAGCGGTTCTATTTCAAATTCCGGCAGTTCTGAAAAGAACGGCACCCTCACTCTCAGCACCGACAATAATAACACGGAAGGTAGCGGCATACGCACCCAAGGGAGTCTCTCCGCAGGAAGCCTCGCTGCCGCAAATGGCACGGTTACTCTTTCTGGCTCTGGCTCCTTGGGCAACAGCCCCGACATCGGCGGAAACGTTTCCATGAGCGAGCACCGCACCAAACCCCGAGACCTCGCCCGCGCTACGAAAGCGCCCAGGCTCACATCCAAAGGTGCAGCAGGCGTCTCGCTCCCCGAAATGCCGAAGATGGAGATGACGTTGGAATCAGGCAGCTCGATGGGTGCCAGTACAAGAGGGTTTGGCGGTGGCGCAGGCGGCGGCGTGGGAACGGGCAGGGGGTCGGGGCCTAACATGCCACGCTCCACCGTCAGTTTATCCGCACGGAAACGCAACATCGTCGTTCCTGCCGACACCGACGACGCTGCCGACGGGCTGCTTACCGAACAGCACCCCGTTACGTTGCACCCCGCCGCTCCCGCGCCCCCAGCAAGTTCTGTGGGCGGCGTTCACGCCGACGCCCCTGCCGTCGCCGCCGCCCCTCCTCCTCCGCCCGAGCCACTTTCGCCCGACGCACCTGCCGCCGCCGCCCCTCCTCCTCCACCCGAGCCACCCGCCGCACTCGCCGCACCCGCCGCTGCCGCCATGCCGCCCCTCGTCCGCCGCGCTCACGTTTCCACCGCGCAAAACCCGTTCAGCACATTTTCGCTCAACGTCAGCGACGCCTCGTTTCGGCTTGCCGCCGAGGCGCTCCGCCAAAACCGCCGCCCCGAAAGCGCCACGCTGCGCACCGAAGAGTTTGTCAACGCCCTCGCCTACAACGACGCCCCGCCTGCCCACGGCGAAACCGTCGCCCTCGTGCAGGAGCAAGCGCGCGACCCGTTTTCGCACAGCCGCAATTTTCTGCGTCTCAGCATAGTGACGGCCAGCACGGGACGCGGTGCCGACCAACCGCTCAACCTCACCGTGTTGCTCGACACCTCCGGCTCGATGGAGCGTGCCGACCGCCGCGCCATCACCGACGAGGCCCTTCGCGCTCTCGCGGAAAACATCCGCAAAACTGACAGCGTCGGAATGCTCGGTTTCGCCCGCACACCGCGTCTGCTCTTCCAATCGCGTGGCGCGACGGCGGCGAACGCCGTGCTCGCCCAAATCGGCGCAATCACGCCGGAGGGTGGCACGAACCTCGAACTCGCCCTCGATGCCGCTTACTCGCAGAACCGCGCCGCGAGTGTCCCCGGTGCGCTCAACCGCATCGTCCTCCTCACCGACGGCGCGGCAAACCTCGGCGACGCCAACTCGGGAAACCTCGCCCGCCTCGTCGCCGAGAACAAACGCCTTGGCGTCACGCTGGACTGTTTCGGCGTCGGCTTCGACGACTACAACGACGCCATGTTGGAGTCGCTTGCTCGTGCCGCGAACGGGCGTTACGCCTACCGCAACAACGCTGCCGAGGCGCGTGAAGACTTTGCCCGCAAACTTGCGGGTGCTCTGCGTGTGGCGGCGCAAAACGTGAAAGTGCAAGTCGAGTTCAACCCAGCGCGTGTCCTCTCGTGGCGTCTGCTTGGTTACGAAAAACACCTTTTGGCAAAGGAGCAGTTTCGCGACAACACCGTCCTCGCCGCCCAGCTTGGTGCAGCCGAAAGCGGCACCGCCGTCTATGCCATTGAGTTGAACCCCGAAGGCGTAGGTGATGTCGGCGTTGTCCGTGCCCGTTACCAAGACCCGCGTTCTGGCACCTACCACGAGCGCGATTGGGCGATCCCCCACGACCCCATCGCCGCCCCCTTAGACGCCACCAGTGTAACCGCTGGTGCCAGTGCCGCTTCGCCAAGTGCCCCCACTGCTGCCCCCGCTGCCGTTGCTGCCTCTGCCGCTACCGCAGCTGCTTCCGCCCCTGCCTCAGCTGCCGCTGTTGTCTCTGCCGTCCCTGTCACCTCTGCCGTTCCTGCCACCTCTACGGCTGTCCCTCTCGTTTCTGTCCCGCCTGCGGGTGTGCGTCTTGCGGCGGCGGCTGCTCTTTTCGCCGAAAAGTTAGATGGCGCGGAAGAAGCTGCCTCTATCCCGTGGCCTGCCCTCATCTCCATAATCCGTTCCGCCAACGTCGTCCTCGGCGACTTCCCTGCCAACCGCCGTCTGCTCGAAATGGCAGAGCAAGCCCGCCGCCAAGAGTGAGACCTGCCAAGAGTGAGACCCGTCCCTTGCCAAGAGTGAGACCTGCCAAGGGTGAGACCCGTCCCTCGGTGAAAAATCGCTCTTTTGGGGATTTGTCACGCGGAGTCCCAAGCGTCCCCTTTAGCCCTTGTGGTGTGTGGTGTGTGTGCGTGGCACGGGTGTCTTGCCCGTGTTGTGCGCGGTGCAGCCGTGCCCCCGCCGCCTACCGCAAGTCAAGCAGTTTTTTTAGTCTGGTTAAATATTCGGAGCACTGCCGCCAGCCCCATTTTTCCCATTTTGTTTGTTTTTGTTCACAAACAGGTTCCGCAAGACGCCCCTACCCCAACTGCCGTTTTAGGATAAAAGCAACTGACCAGCGTGTGTGATAGTGTGCGTCGTGGCACGGGCGTCTCGCCTGTGTGTTGTTGGCGCAGCCGCTCCCGAAGCACTGTCGGGTATGCAAGCAATTTTTTTAGTCTGGTTAAATATTCAGAAAAACTGCCGCCAACCCATTTTTCCCGTTTTTGTTCGCTTTTGGGCACAAAAAAGGCGAACGGATTGCTCCGTTCGCCCTGTTTTTTTGGAATAATGTTTTTTGATGCAGTTGCCGATTGTGTCGTTTGTGCGACTTAGCGGCGTTTGCCAAGCACTTCACGCCATTGGCCGGGAAGCGGAATGACGACTTTGCGCAGCGAACCCGCTGTCGGCGCGGGCGTGTCGCGGGTGATGTTCTCAGGAACGAGCGCGAAGTTCGTCGCGAGCGCGGCGTCCCAGCGGATGCGTTTCCCCGTGTAGGCACTTTCGCGACCAATGATGGCGTTGAAGGTGGATTCGGCGACGGCCTGCGCTTCGTTGAGCGGGTTGCCAGCGCGAATGCTTTTGAGCAGGTTGACATGCTCGTTCACGTAGGGGTTGATTTCCCGCGGATTGTTTTGGCGGCGCCATTCTTTGTAACTCCAAAGGACTTTGCCCTTGTGGTCGCGGATGTCGCCAGAGCCAACGTTGCTGACGCCCTTGGTGCCGACGATTTTTTCGCCGACGGCGTCGTCGCACGGAACGTGGCGGCTGAAGCTGAGCGTGCGCACGTCGCCCGGATAGGTGAACTCGACGGCGAAGTGGTCATAGATGTCACCCGGCTCTTTGCGAGTCATGCGCCCGCCGAGCGTGTAGGCCAGCGTCGGGTGCGCGTTGAACGCCCAGTTGATGACGTCGAGGTTATGCACGTGCTGCTCGACGATGTTGTCGCCGCTGAGCCAATTGTGGTGATACCAGTTGTTGGTCTGGTTTTCGATGTCGGTCCATTCCTTCTTGGGACCGCGATACCAGATACCGCCGCCGTTCCAATAGACTTGGCCGCCGACGAGGTCGCCGATGATGCCGTCGTGGATGCGTTTGATGGTCTCGATGTAAACGGTCTGGTGGCGACGTTGTGTGCCCGCGACGATGGCGAGTTTTTTCTCCTTCGCGAGGAGACCCGCAGCGAGAACTTTGTTGACGCCAGCGGCGTCGGTTGCGACGGGCTTTTCAGCAAAGACGTGAACGCCTTTCTGAATCGCGTATTCGATGTGAATCGGGCGGAAGCCGGGAGGCGTCGCCAAAATCACGATATCAATGCCCGAGTCTATGACTTTTTTGTAGGCATCGAAGCCGTTGAACACGCGCTCGCTGGGAAGTTTGTGGCGACTTGCGAGGCCGCTGGTGCGATAGGCAAAGACGTCGCCGATTGCCCAGATTTGGGCACTCTCGCCGACGATTTTTGCCGCATTGAGGAAGTCGCCAGCCGCGCCTGAACCGCGTCCGCCGGCACCGACGACGCCGATTTTCAGCGTCTTGCGTCCGCCTTCTTGTGCGAAGGCATTCACCGGCAATGCGGAGAGGACAGACAGCCCGCCGACCGCTGCGCAGCCAGAGAGGAAGTTGC
>JAITPT010000034.1 GCA_031289285.1 Puniceicoccales bacterium | reverse complement strand
AAGAGTAAGACGATTTTGTCTGTAGGATTTTCTTTTTGAGTGGAGGCGGCTTGTTTGTGTTCTTCCCATGCCCATACGAGCATATAGGCGAGGGAGAGGACGCGCCGCATTCCGGCGGCGATTTGCGAGACGGGGACAACTCCGTAAGGCATTTCCAGCGTTGGAGTGTCGCGCACGTCCCGTGTGCGAACGCGCACGGATTTTCCTATTTTCAGTTTTTCATTTTCTGTGGATGATAATTCTTCGAGCACTTTTTGCAGGAGGGAGATGGCACCGTTTTTTTTGGCGAACCACAGGTCCACGTCGCGAATTAGCCCGTTGCAGAGATAATCTTTTTTTCCGCCTTCTCCGGCTTCCAGTCCGTTCCAAACTTGTGCGTTAGAGAAATGGTAAGCACTGGGGCGTTCGGTTGTTTCATTGTTGTCGTGCCAGTAATTTCGTGCTGGGTCCCAAATGGAAAATCCGCCATCAATTCGGGCGTAAATGACTAATCCGGGCATGGGTGGCCGTGCTGCCTTGAACGTCCATTTTTGTTCCCTGTATTGATATGTAGATTGGTTGGAAGAGGGTTTTCCGTTCTTGCCGATTATCGAGTAGTCAATGCTTGGTGGCGTGTCGCTTGCGGGGGCGTCGGGCGGGGGGTAGAAGGCGTGTTCGTCGCCTCCGGCCCAAGTGCGCGTCAACGCATACCAGCAAGCGTCGAGGAGAAATGTTTTGCCGAGACCGTTGTCACCTGTGACGAGGTTGAGTCGCTCCCCGAATTTGGCGGAGAACTGGGGCACAGGGCCTATGCCGTGTAATTTGAGGGAGGAAACCATGTAAAGCGGTCAGGTGAGTTGGTGTGTGCGGATGCGCGGATGCGCACGATTAAAATACCGCACAGAAGCGTATGATGTGGTATCCGGTTTGCAAGGTATTTTTTTGGGGGAGGCAGGGGGGGAAGGGGCAGGGGGGGGACCCACAAACGCTCCGTCGCTCTCCCCGATTTTAGACCGCAGATAACGCAGATAAGCGCAGATATTTTTTAGGTGGGCACTCCTAAAAATAAATCTGCATGTCCGAAACATTGCTGCGTTTCGTCCCGTAGGGACGGGATGTCGGTAGCACGGGGTTTCAACCCAATACCGTTCGGGTAGCGTGAAAATACGAGAATGACCTTGAAACGGAGGGTGCCTCGTAGCGCTGAAGGTAGCGTGAAAATACGAGAGAGCACCTTTGAAACGGAGGGTGCCTTGTAGCGCTGAAGGCGCGGCTTCATAATAGCCTATGGCAACGCCATAGGTATCGGTCTCGCCCTGTCTCTGTGGGCTGTAAGCCCACCTCAACGCAATGGACGTAAGGTGGCGGTGGCGGTGGCGCGAGGGTGGGGTGGCATTCGGAGCGAAGGTTGAGGCGGGCTTACAGCCCGCAGAGACAACGCCGTCGAGTATCCTATGGCGTTGCCATAGGCTATTATGAAGCCGCGCCTTCAGCGCTCCAAGCCACATGCGGTTTCAGAATTTCTCTAAAAGGCAGTGTCTCCCGCCGAGATGCTGGTGCGGTCGCGGCGGGCTTATTGGGGTGCAGCTTGACCGCTATGTCGGCGACGCTCACCCGCCGAGATGCCGTGGCGGTCGCGGAGGGAAGGCGGGCATTGCATCTATGAAAGCGGTGTCGGCGGGCGCGGAGATGAACTCCGCGCCCTCTGCCACCGCACTCCATAAAACCGCGCACCACTTGTTTGCCCCAACGCATTTTTATGGAGTGCGGTGGCAGAGGGTGCGGAGCGTAGCGTAGCACCCGCCGACACCGCTTTCAAACCGACAGAAAGACACCGATAACCGCTGCGGTCTCGGCTTCTGCGAAAGCGGTGTCTGTCGGAGTGTGGCACAGACTACCGAGCCGCAGGCGACATCGGACATCTTGTCTGTGTTCAAGCGTTTTTGGCCATTGCGTCGAAAGGATTTCCTCCGGCAAAAATGGCTTTACCTTTTTGCGGGGAATGTGTTTCTTGCGGCTATGAGCAAATCGCCTGTGCATCCCCCCGCTGCTGAAATCGAACCCGATTTTGCGCAAAAAACACCACTTGACCATTTTGTCGGCGTGTTTGCGCTTGGTGCGACACCCATTCTCCCGCTCGCCGCCGGTCTCTGCGCAGCCCGAGTCCAAGATGTTTTTTCGCTGCGCATCGGGGAACATCTTGCACTCTACAATCTCAGTTTCCCAGCCTTGCCCATGTTCCTGTATGGGCATTTCAAGATGCTTTGCTTCGGGCTTTTCGCTGTGACATTTTTGCTCACGTTCGCAAGCTGGTGGCAATTAGCCCGCGAAAAAGACCCCATAACCCGCCTCGGACGCCAACTTGTAATCGCCATTGCCAGTGGCATCGTAGGTTTTACGTTTATATTTCTTTTCGTCATCGCCACCGCCGAGGCTTTGTTCATGCCCGCGCCAATGCTGGGACGTTGAGTGTCATGGGTATCCCGACCACCGTCATCCGCCACGCCGACGAGCGTCTCGCCAAGTGCAGCCTCACGCCGCTGCACGGACGCCCCGAAATCACTTTCCTGAAAGCCTCGCACAATTTTCGTTTTGACGCCACGGGCTTCATCGTCCTCGCGGTTGACGCGCCGTTGTTGAGCACTGCCGATGCGGGGCGTCCACTGCTTTTGCTCGATAGCACTTGGCGGCTTTTGCCGAAGTTGCGCCAGCGTCTCGATGGTGCTCCGGTGTTCCGCAGTTTGCCGCAAGGCGTGCGCACCGCCTACCCGCGTGTGAGCAAAATCGCCCCCGACCCCGCAGGCGGTCTCGCGTCGGTCGAGGCACTGTATCTGGCGCGAAAACTTCTCGGCGACGACGACCCGACACTGCTCGCCGATTATCGCTGGCGGGCGGCGTTTTTGGAAAACCTCAGTGCGGCGAACCGAGCTTGACGTCGGTGCCACCCGATTTTTTTCCTGCGCCTTCCGCACGTTCCGTGCCTTCCGCGCTTTCTGCGCTTTGTTTTTTTCGCCGTCGCCGTCGCCGTGCTGCTGCAATTCCCGCGCCTGCGCCGACGAGCGCGGCGAGCGGAATGCCGATTATCCGTGCCCAGAAATAACGTGACGCCGCTGCGTTCGAGTTGTCGGCGGCGCGGTGAAAGGCTGCTCTCGCCGCAGACTCCGGCGCGGCGGCGGCGGGCGCGGGCGCGAGGGCGTCTTCTGGCTCGGAGGTTTTTTCAAAGGTGCTCCGCGCTGCGAGGTATTCGGCGTTGGCGGTGCTGTCCGCAAGGCCGAGGGTCAACCAGAGCAGCAGGGCGGCAGCAACGGCGAAGAGTGCCGCGAAGAGTGCCGTGCGAAAAATCATTTCCCCATGACGCGCTGTTTGCCCGAACTGCGGAAAACGTTTTTGAACTGTGCCACTGCGTAGTCGCGGTTGAGCTGGGCGATGAAGTCGAGCGTGTTCCCCTTCGGGCAGACCGCTTGGCACTCGCCGTAGTTGGTGCAATTGCCGAAGCCCTCGCCGTCCATCGTGCGCACCATCGCGAGTGTGCGGATGTCTTTTTCCGCCTTGCCTTGCGGGAGGCTGTTGAAATGCGAGACCTTGGAGCCGACGAACAACATCGCCGCGCCGTTAGGACAGGCCGCCACACACGCGCCGCAGCCGATACACTCGGCGGCGTCCATTGCGCGGTCAGCGACGAGCTTGGGGATGGGGATGATGTTGGCGTCAATCGCCGAACCTGTGCGAATGCTGATGAACCCGCCTGCCGCCGTAACGCGGTCGAGCGCGAGGCGGTCAACCACGAGGTCTTTGATGACGGGGAATGGCTTGGCACGCCACGGCTCGATGGTGATGGTTTCGCCGTCTTTGAAATGGCGCATGTGCAGCTGGCAAGTGGTGACGCCTTGGAGCGGCCCGTGCGGGATGCCGTTGATGGTCATCGAGCACATGCCACAAATCCCCTCGCGGCAATCGTGGTCAAACGCGATAGGCTCCTCGTCGTTGGCGACAAGCTGCTCGTTGAGGATGTCTATCATCTCGAGGAATGACGAACCGGTAGAGACATCGCTCACCTTGTATTCCTTGAAGCCGCCTTTGGCGAGGCGGGTGGGCTGACGCCAGACGCGGATGGTCAGCGAAAGATTTGGGTCGTGTGCGCCCGCCGTGTGAGTCTCGGCAGCGTGGTTTGGGTCTTGGGTTTCGCTCATGGTGAAGTCGGGAAAGGTGGTGTAGAAGTGGTTAGGAAAACGGTGAAAAAGCAAGACAGGGAACGAAACGCAGCGGAAGTGGCAAGCGCATTTTTCCGTTTTTCACGGGCGCGGTAATAAACCAGCAATAAACCGGCAATAAATCGGGCAATAGATCGGGCAATGAAATTGGAATAAAATGGCAGCCATTTTTTTCGCTTGCATCTAAACCCCGTTGGGGTTGTGAACCAGCGATGCTCGCAAAACAGAAAAGGTGGTGGCGGGAAAGGTGGTGGCGCGTGGAACAAAGGTTGAGGCGGGCTTACAGCCCGCTGTGAGCCGCCGTCGGGTATCCTATGGCTACGCCATAGGCTATTATGAAGCCGCGCCTTCAGCGCTCCAAGCCACGTGCGGTTTCAGAAATGCCCTTCGTATTTTTGGCACTACCTGACACGAACGTCTGCCCCCCCAAGTTCCTTCTCCGATTTGTCCGCGCCCTCGCGGGGTTGGAATTGAACGGTATTGGGATTATGGCGCTATGCCGAGGGGGGGCGGTGGCACTATGCGCTATGCGCGGCGGGCGAGGCGGGGTCTTCGGCGAGGCGGAAGGGGAGGGCGGTGAGGCGGGAGGCACTTTCGGTGTTGCGGACGGCGAGGGCGTAGGCAGCAGGGTCGCCAAGGAAAATCACACGTTTGCGACCACGAGTTAAGGCGGTGTAAATCAAATTGCGCTGCAACATCACAAATTGACTTTTCAAAAGCGGGATGAGCACCGTGTTAAACTCACTGCCCTGAGATTTGTGAATCGAAATCGCGTAGGCAAGTTGCAACTCCGATAACTCCGAACGCTCGTAGTCAGCCGTGACTCCATCGAAGTCCACCGTGATAACACCATTCTCGGCAGCGACGGCAGAGACGCGCCCAAGGTCGCCATTGAAGACACCTTTGTCGTAGTTGTTGCGCGTCTGAATCACCTTGTCGCCGACACCCAAAACAGCAGGACGAGCCGACGCCCCCGCAAACCCGCCCGCCGCTCCTGCTCCGTGCGCGGAAAATTGCGACGGCGGGGCGGGGCGCAATGCTTGTTGCAGGGCGGCGTTGATGCTCGAGATGCCCGCTGCGCCTTTGTGCATGGGGGCCAGCACTTGGATGTCGCGCCAAGGGTCGAGGCCGAGTTGGCGTGGCAAAATGTCCGCGCAGAGGGCGGTGATTTGGGCGATGCAATTTTCGGGTTCGGGGGTGGCGATGCTTTGTAGCTCGGCGTGGGGGTCGAGGTCGGCGGCGCGGCTGAGCGGCGGCGGGAGGCTGACGCGCCCGGCAAGGATGTCGTGCGCGACGCCGACTATCTGGCTGCGTGCGCCTTGGCGGTAAATCGCGGTGAGCGTGGTGACCGCCACGCGGCGCGAGGCGATGAGGTCTTGCAGGACGTTGCCCGGGCCGACGCTGGGTAGCTGGTGGACATCGCCCACGAGGAGCAGGTGGGTGTGCGCGTGGACGGCGCGGAGGAGCGCGGCGGCGAGCCGGTTGTCGAGCATACTCGCCTCGTCAACGACGATGATGTCGGCAGCGACGGGGTGCTCGGCGTTGTGCTGGAAACGCCCCTCGTCGGGAGCGTATTTGAGAAGGCGGTGGATGGTGGAGGCGGGCAGGCGCGTAGTTTCCGCCATGCGTTGCGCGGCGCGTCCCGTCGGCGCGGCGAGGACGATGCGGGCTTTTTTCGCGGAGAGGATGGCGCAGAGGGCGCTTAGGATGGTGGTTTTGCCAGTGCCCGGGCCGCCGGTTAAGATGGAAAACTTCTCGGTGAGCGCGGTGCGGACGGCCTGCGCTTGCGCGGGGGCGAAGGCGAAACCGGCTTTGTCCTGCGCCCACGAGACGGCGCGGTCAACGAGGATGGGCGGGAGTGCGCTGGGGTGCGAGAGGAGGCGGTTGACACAGGCGGCGATGTCTTCTTCGGCGCGGGCTTGTGCGGTGTTTTGCACGAGCGGGTCGGAGTCGCTGGCGTAGCGCGGGAAGAAGCGCAGGTCGCGGCTGGCGGCGAGGGCGTCGAGCGCGACGTCAATTTTTTCGCGAGGGACTTCGAGCATGGCGGCGGCGCGTTCGGCGAGTTTTTCGCGGGGCACGGCGGTGTGGCCGTCTTCTTCAAATCCTGTGAGGGCGTGGCGCACGCCGGCCTCGAGCCGCTTGGTGCCTTCGGTGGGCAGGCCGAGATTGCGGGCGATGCGGTCGGCGGTGAGGAAGCCGATGCCGTCAATCTCGCTGGCGAGCTGGTAGGGGTTCGACTCGATGACAATCCGCGACATGATGTCATACTTCTTCACGATGCGCAGACATTGGGCGGTGGTGACGCCGTAGGTTTGCAGGAAAACCATCACGTCGCGCAGGGCACTTTGCTCGTCCCACGCTTTTTTTATGGCCTTGGCACGCCCGGCGCCGATGCCGGGGACTTCGCGCAGGCGGGCGCTCTGCTCGGAGATGATGCGCAGGGTCTGCTCGCCAAACTTGGCGACAATCTTTTCGGCGTAGGTTTTGCCGATGCCCTTGACGAGGCCGCTGCCGAGATACTTGCGGATGCCATAGACGGTGGCGGGGAGCTTGGAGCGGAAGGACGCGATTTTGAATTGGGGGCCGTGCTCGCGGTGCGTCACCCATGCGCCGGCAAGCTCAAGCGTTTCGCCGCACTGGACGCCGGGCAGGCTGCCGAGGATGGTGGCAGTGCCGGAGGAGCGTTTGCCGTTGTCGGTTTCGACTTTTAACTCGCCGACGGTGTAGTGGTTTTCCTCGTTGAGAAAGACGATGCGCTCGAGGACTCCGGTGAGCGTTTCGGCGGCGTTGGCAGCAGTGGCGGCAGACATGGCGGGCGTTGGCGCGGCGACGTGAGATGAGGGGAGAGGGAGGCGCGGCTGCGAAACGGCGACGCGCCCCCGTGCGCTTTAGGCCGACGGCGGCGTGGCGGTGCGGCGGCGGGCGGCAGGCGCGGGTTGCACGAAAGTTAGCCCGCCCTCGTCGTCCGGCACGTCTTCTTTTTTCGGCGCGACGCCTACGGTTACTGGGTGGTCGCCCTTGTCCAAATCGCCACGGATGATGCGTTCGGCGAGCGGGTCTTCGAGGAAACGCTCGATGGCGCGGCGCAGCGGGCGGGCGCCGTATTTCTCGTCGTAGCCTTTCTCGAGTAGGAACGCACGCGCCTCGGGCGTGATGTTGAGGACGATGTCGCGCTCGGCGAGCCGCTTGGAAACCTTAGCAAGCTCGAGGTCAACGATGAGGCCGAGGTTCTCTTTTGAGAGCGGCGAGAAAATGACAATCTCCGAGAGGCGGTTTAGAAACTCGGGGCGGAAGACGCGCTTTGTCTCGTCGAGGATTTTGGTTTTCACGCGGGCGAAGTCGCGCTCGGCGTCGAGGCCGACGTCGAAGCCCATCGCGTTGTTGCGTTGGAGGACGTCTGCGCCGACGTTGGATGTCATGATGAGGATGGTGTTGCGGAAGTCCACGGTGCGCCCGAGCGAGTCGGTGAGCCGCCCGTCTTCGAGCACTTGCAGGAGAAGCTGGAGCACGTCGGGGTGGGCTTTTTCCACCTCGTCGAGGAGGATGACGGAGTAGGGTTTGCGGCGGACGGCCTCGGTGAGTTGGCCGCCTTCCTCGTAGCCGATGTAGCCCGGAGGCGAGCCGACGAGGCGCGAGACGGTGAACTTCTCCATGTATTCCGACATGTCAATTTGGACGAGCGCCTTGGCGTCCGCGAAGACGCGCTCGGCGAGTGTTTTGACGAGGAGTGTTTTGCCGACGCCGGTGGGGCCGAGGAAGAGGAAGGAGCCGATGGGGCGCTTCGGGTCTTTGAGGTCGGCGCGGCTGCGGCGCAAAGCGCGGGCGATGACCTCGCAGGCGCGGTCTTGCCCGATGACGGCACTTTGTAGCTCGGCCTCAAGCTCGAGGAGTTTGCGCGTCTCTTTTTTCTCCATGCGCTCGAGCGGAATGCCCGTCCAATCGGAGACGATTTTGAAAATGACATCGGCGTTGACGGTGACGCTTTCTTGGCTGCGGTTTTTGCGCCAGCTCTCTATCGCCGTGTCGCGCTCGGCACGGATTTTTTGCTCCTCGTCGCGGCACTTGGCAGCGCCCTCGAAGTCTTGTTTGGCGACGGCTTTTTCTTTGCGGGCGTTGACGGCTTCGACCTGTTTCTGGAAGGTCTCAAGCTCGGGCGGGCGTTTGTAGGCTTCGATGCGGGCGCGCGCACCGGCCTCGTCGAGCACGTCAATCGCCTTATCGGGTAGGTGCCGCCCCGTGATGTAGCGGTCGGAGAGTTTGACGGCGGTCTCGATGGCCTCGTCGGTGTATTCGCATTTGTGGTGCTCTTCGTATTTGATGCGGACGCCGCGCAAGATGGCGATGCTGTCTTCGACGCTGGCGGGGTTGACGAGGACAGACTGGAAACGGCGTTCGAGCGCGGTGTCTTTCTCGATGTGTTTGCGGAACTCGCCGAGCGTAGTGGCACCGATGACTTGCATCTCGGCGCGAGAGAGCGCGGGTTTGAAAATGTTCGAGGCGTCCATCGTGCCCTCTGCCGCACCCGCGCCGACGATGGTGTGCATCTCGTCAATGAAGAGGATGACGTTCTTATTGCGGCGAACCTCGTCCATGATGTTTTTCATGCGCTCCTCAAACTGCCCGCGATACTTGGTGCCCGCGACGACGAGGGCGAGGTCGAGGACGACGACGCGCTTGGAGAGGAGGATGTCGGGGACGTTGGCGGAAGCGATTTCTTGCGCGAGACCCTCGACGATTGCGGTTTTGCCGACGCCCGCTTCGCCGATGAGGATGGGGTTGTTTTTGGTGCGGCGGGCGAGGATTTGGATGACGCGGCGGATTTCGTTTTTGCGCCCGACAACGGGGTCGAGCGAACCGTTTTTGGCAAGCTCGGTGAGGTCGCGCCCGAAGGCTTTGAGGGCGGACGCACGTGACGAGCTGCGTGTGTCGTCGCCTGCGCCGGTGGAGGCGGTGGCGGTGTCGTTGCCCGGATGGCGGTTCATGGGGTCAAGCTCGGTCATCACGGCTTTGCGCACTTTGTCGAGCTCGAGGCCGAGGTTTTTGAGGACGCGGGCGGCGACGCCATCGCCCTCGGCGAGCAGGGCGAGGAGGAGGTGCTCGGTGCCGATGTAGGAGTGGTTGAGTGCCTTCGCCTCGCGGGCGGCGAGGGTGTGGACGACCCGCTTCGCGCGAGACGTGTAGGGGATGTTATCGTGCGAGCTTTCGGGGGCGGTGCCGCTTTCGCCGACTTCTTTTTCGACGGTGAGGCGCACCATATCGAGGTCAACGCCGAGTTTCTCGAGTGCGTTGACGGCGACCCCTTCGCCAAGGCGCAAGATGCCGAGGAGGAGGTGTTCGGTGCCGACGTAGGAGTGGTCGAGGCGCAGGGCTTCCTGCCGTGCGAGCGCGAGTATTTGCTGAGCGCGTGGTGTGAGATTGGATTCCATGATTGCGTAAAAACGGTGTGCGATGCGCTTGCGCGCGGGCGCGTGAAATTGCGGAGGCGATCTTATGGCAGCGAGAGGCGGTAGTGTCGAGAGCTAATGGCGCGGCAGCAGGGGCGGCGGCGGGGGCAGGGGCGGCGGGCGGGCACGGACGGGCACGGACTTACACGGACTTACACGGACACACACGGACACACACGGACTGAGCGGCGGAGGCTGGGGAAATAGGACCTATAGGACCTATACGACCTATAGGACCTATACGACCTATAGGACCTATCGCAGCAGCACCACCACCACCACCAGCAGCACCACCACCACCACCGCCACCACCACCGCCACCACCACCAGCACCACCACCACCACCACCGCCACCACCACCATCGCGTTCGGCGGCTGGGGGAACTTTTTGCGGCGGGGCGTTTCTAAGGCGGCTTATGCGTCCTCTCTTTCTTAGGAAGTTTTTCAAACAGACACTCGCGTCGTTTGGCGCGATTTGCGTGTGTGCTACTGTTGCTGCAGCTGCTGCCGAAACCGCGCCCGCCAAACCGGCACTGCGTTTTCGCGAAGACGGCACCTTCAAAATCGTGCAGTTTTCGGATACGCATTACCGAATCAACAGAGACAAAGCTGGCAAACTTCGCCCGGGTGCCCAGGTCACGCTCGACAATATCCGCAGTGCGCTTGAGGCGGAAAAACCCGACCTCGTTGTTTTCACTGGCGATAATGTTGTTATGCGCCCGCAAAAACGCGGCATGGACGACCTTTACGGTGTGCCGGAAAGTTTGAAAATCCCCTACGCAGTTGTCCTTGGCAACCACGACGAGGAACACGATTTAAGCCGCAAGCAAATCATCGCCTACGCGGCGGAAAAACCCTTGTGTCTCGCGGAGGCTGGCCCGGCGGAGTTTCCGGGAAGCGGCACTTACGTTTTGAAAATCGCAGGCAAAGATGGCAAAACAGCGGCAGCAATTTGGTGCCTCGACTCAAACGCTTACGCCAGAGATGGGAGAACGCGGCTCGGCTACGATTATATTCGATTTTCACAAGTAAATTGGTATCGCGAAAAGAGTCGCGAATTGACGGCGGCGAACGGCGGGAAACCACTTCCTTCGCTGGCATTTTTTCATATTCCGCTACACGAACATTCATTGCTCTTCGACACAAAACCGAGCGATAGAAACTATATTAAAAAGGCACCGTTTTTCGGAACTCGCGCCGAGAAAGAATGCGCTGGTTATCTTAATACAGGGATGTTCGCCGCGTTTGTTGAAGGACGCGATGTCATGGGCGCATTCGTCGGACACGACCACGACAACGATTATATTGGGTTGCTCGCGGGTGTCTCGCTTGGGTATTGCCGCTGGAGCGGTCACAACGAAAACACTTACAATAAAATCGGTGCTGGCTCGCGGGTGTTGATTTTGAAAGAAGGCAAGCGCGAGTTCGATACATGGGTCCGCACGACCAAGGGCGACTCGCTCTATAAAGTGACTTATCCGCAATCATTTACTCCGCCGCCGCCTCCACCAAAAGCAAGACGGAATTAATATGGGAAAAACGTTTTCGCCACTTCGCATCGCATCATATCACATCTCTCTCTTTCTCTATGAACCTTGAAAACACTACTCCTGCCGTTGGGAAAAATGGCGAAACCAGAAGAAGTTTTTTGCGCAAAGCAGGTGTCCTCGGCACCGCCGGAATTATCGGCGCATCGGGCGCACCGCTGATTTTGCGCAAACTCGAAGCCGCCGCCGCACCTGCCGCGCCGTCCGCCGCGCCTTTGCGTTTCGCGTGTATCTCCGACACGCACATCGGGCACGGCAAGGCGGCACAGTTCACTGCTCGCGCTTTGCAAGTGTTGGCGACGAAGGCACCACTCGACCGACTCTTTGTCGTGGGCGACATCACAAACTCCGCGACGAATGCCGAGTATGACAAACTGCTCGCGATTTTTCGCGACCCCGCGAACTTCCCCGCTAACATTCCGGTGCGTTTCATAACGGGTAATCACGATTACCATTCGCGCCGTGACCCGCTGGCGTATTACCTGCACCGCGTCGGTCAGCCACACAATGAATACACGCAAATAAAGGGTTTTCCGTTTATCTCGGTCGGTATGACTGGCTCGCGGACACCGATTGTCTATAACAAAGAGACCCGCGAGTTTTTACGCAAACATCTCGCCGACGCCGCTGCAAAGTTTCCGGGCAAACCGATTTTTGTTTTTGCGCACATCCCTGCCCCTGCTACCTGTTACGGCTCGCGCCACTGGCACGCCGCAAATCACCTCGACGGCATCTTCGATAAATACCCGCAGGCAATTCTTTTTTCTGGGCACTCACACGCGCCGCTCACCAATCACACTTCTATTTGGCAAGGCACTTTTACCGCTGTCAACGACGGGCGCATCACCAACAACGACAACATCAGTGCCGACATCGAAGAAGGCGTGACCGACCGCGACGGAAAACCGACTAACAAGCCCGGACGCTACGACGAGATTAGCGACGGCGTTGTTGTCTCCGTCCTCTCCACCGGCGATGTCGAAATCCAACGTTGGGATGTGCGTCGCGATGTGGAAATCTTGCCCCGCTGGATTGTCGCCGCCCCGCATGACGGCTCGCGTTTCGCCTACCGCGCCAACAGCCCGAAACCTGCCACACCAGAGTTCGATGTCGCCCTGCCGCCCGTGGTCAAAAAAACGAGCGGCGGTCTCACACTCACCATTCCGCAAGCGCAACCCGCGCTCTCCGTGCTGCGCTACCAAGTAGATGTTTTTCACGGCAAACCGCATGGCGGTAGCTCCGGTTTCGTTTTGAGTGAGTTGGAGACGCCCGCCGCAAACTCCGCTGCAAACCTTGTCGCAAAACCTCTCGCCTCGCGTGGCCCGTTTTCCTTCTACTACTTGTCCTCCGACCAGCCCAAAACCGTGGAGGCAGTTTTCAAGAAACTTCCCGCCGTCGCCCCTCTCTACGCCACCATCCGCGCCATTGACCATTACGGCAAACAATCCAAACGCGCATGGATAGGCGCGTTGTGAACTTAGCTGGGCGACAAGATGTTGCGCACGGCGGCCAAATCTGGCGCGGCGGCGAGGGCGGGAATGATGTTTTGGCGCAAAACCGCCCGCATGAGAGCGCGCATTTCACGCAGGTAGTCGTCTTTGCGCGAGTCGGGGATGCAAAAGAGCACAACCAAATGCACAGGAAGACCATCCGCCGCGCCATAGTCCAAACCCGTTTTTGACCAGCCAACCGCCGTGAACAGGGGGGCGTTTTCCCCCTCTATTCGCAAATGCGGCACCGCCAGCCCGTCACCCAGCGCGGTGTTGAAGTCCGCCTCGCGTCGCAAAAACGCCGCCGCGAGACCGCCCGTTTCTTTATCCAACACTTCGCGGACAACCTCCGGCAGGCAGGGCGCGATTTGCCCCGCGAGCACAGACAAGGCATCGTTTTTCAGGCAATCCGCCGAAAACGAGACAAGCCTGTTTCCAAGGAGCGCATCAAGGATGGCGGGCATGTTTTTTTGAAGAAGGAAGGACGAAAAAAAAGACGAAAAAACTTGGGACGGCGATGTTAAAATGCGACGTTAAAAGCGACGTTTTGCGGCGTGTTTGCGTCGGCGTTTAGTGGCGGTGTTGGGCGAAAAGCCACTCCCATGTTTTCGTGTCGTTGAGCGCGGGTTCCCACGCGGCGTGAGCGACTCCGGGCAAAATGCTGAGCTTGGGACGTCCGCCTGCCTGTCGCAACGCCGCCTCAATCCGAATCGAGCCACCAGGGCGGACAGTCGTGTCGCGCTCGCCGTGGAAAATCCAGACCGGTGTTCTTGCGTAGTGTTTGGCGAGAGCGGCGTTGCCGTCGCCGCAAATCGGGATAGCGGCAGCAAAAAAGTTTGGTCGCGCCTCCAACGCGCGGAAGGTCGCCATGCCGCCCATCGAAAGCCCGATGACATAGACGCGGTGCGGGTCGGCGTTGGGGTATTTGCGGAGGGTATCGTCAACGAGTGCGAGGGCGAGGTTGAGCGCGTCGGGTTTGTGGTGCGGGCCGAGGTGGCGGTGGGGCGGGTGCTCGGGCGAGAGTCCCCAAAAAGACGAGACCGGGCATTGCGGGACAATCGCATAGCAGGGGAACGCCGCCCGCATGTGAGGCAGCGCAAGACGCTCGATGCCGTTGCGGACTTGGATGGCGTTGTCGCTGCCGCGCTCGCCCACGCCATGCAAGAAAAGCACGACCGGATATTTTGCGCGTGGCGCGGGATTTTCAGGACGCAGGAAACGATAGGAAATCGCAGCATTGTCTTTCAGGAAAACTGCGGCGTCAAAAATCTCAAGCGGCCCGCGATGGCGCGGTGGCTCGTGCCTCGGCGGCGGGGCAGGGTGACGCGCATGAGGGCCATCGTGGCGCGGCGGAGGCGGCGGCGGTTCGCGACGCGGTGGCGGCGGTGGGTCGCGTCGCGGCGGCGGAGAATGGCGGTCGCGGTCGCGGTCGTCGGGCCTTGCGTGTACGCAAGCACTGGGCAGAAGAGCCGCGAGCGGTAGCAGGCGCAGAAAACGCCGTCGTGTAGTGCCGCCGATGTCGGCGGATTTCGATTCAGGATTGGGAAGGTTCATTGGGAGAAGGTGGTGGACACGTCCGGTAACGTATGGGTTCCACGCCGCCATGCAAAACATAAAAAAATACGGACGGCGTGTGTGTGGCACAGGCGTCTTGCCCGTGTCGCGTGTGCGTCCGCACACACCTGCCCGCCACCAGCGTCTCTACGGGTCGCTGCCTTTTTTTTGGAGTGCGGTGGCAGAGGGCGCGGAGCGTAGCGCAGTGCCCGCCGACACCGCTTTCATCGCGCTGGAAGTCATCGAAAATTGTTGCGGTCTCGGTGTCTGCGAAAGCGGTGGCTGCCGTGGTGGGGGGTGGGGAAGTGCTTTCCTGCCTTATGAGCTACTGTAGCGTCTCTTAATTGTCTAACCATTACATTTTTTCAATTTTTCCCGTGCTCGCTGTATCTTTTCCAAGATGTCGCTGCCCTGC
>JAITPT010000032.1 GCA_031289285.1 Puniceicoccales bacterium | reverse complement strand
CTCGGTTGTTGCGTCCCTACGGGACGCGGGTGTGGGGGTGGCATTTTCACGGGACTAAAGTCCCGTGCTACCGACATTTCGTCCCTACGGGACGGGAGATGCACCAACCCCAAATTTATTTTTAGGAGTGCCCATTACTTGTTTACCTTGGCGATGATGCGGGCGACTTCGCGGTTGGCGGAGCAGTCGGCTACTACGAGACTTTTTGTGTGGGCTAAGAGAGTGTCTAAATCGTGGAGCGGGAGGTCGAAAACCTTTTCAGGGCTGAACGGAGAGGCGTCACCGAGGTCTTTGCAATAACTGTCGGGGCCGACACCGGGGAAATAACGAGCAATAGTCGCAAGAATGCGCCACCAAAGCTCCGGCGGAACCCACGCAAAGGCCTCGCCGTGAGTTAAGACGTCGTCCGTAAGACGCTGTGCGCCAAGGGCTTCGCGTATGCGCGGGTCGGCTTCGGCAAGACGTGCGGCGCGTTGGGGCAAGGGTTCGCCGGGGTGTGTGGCGGCGTCTTGGGCGAGTCGGCGGGCGAAGCCCAACATGTCGTCGGCAGCGACGCCAAGAGGGTTGCGGGAGTTGACGGTGAGCAAAAGCGTGGCGAGGACGCCCAGCGAAAAGAGGTCGGCGGGAGTGCTTAACACGGGGATTGTTTCAAAAGAAGTTCCGGGAAAAACAGCGCCCTCGGCGGCGCGTAAAGCGGCGTCGCGCACGGGTTCGGGGTCTTGTGGAATAGTGCGGAAACGCGCCTCTCCAGCGGCAAATCCCTCCGTTGTATCGAGCCGCGCAAAGAGGTCGGCGAGACGCCCGCCGGGGAGCGGAAAACGTAGGCGTAAAATGTCGCTTGCAGAGTGTCCAACGCGCTCGTTGCTAACAAGTGTGCCTTCTATACAAAGGCGGTCGCCAGTGTCGGTAAATACGCGGCGGACGCGCACTTCTCCTGCGCCAGAAATAGGCAGTCCGGCACCGATGGGACGCCAGACGGAGGCGGCGGGGCTGGCGAGAGATTTGAAGTAGCGGGCGTCGGCGGTTTTGACGGGCAACGCGATGGCTTCGCCCGAGCGAGCGAGGCACAGGCGGGCTGTCCAGAGTGCGGGCAAAAGCGAATCGGGCGCGGAAAGTCCCACGCGAAAAGAGTCGTCAGTGATGTTTAGAAACGGAAGTTTGCTCTCGCGGACAGCGGCGCGGACGAGGGCGACGGCTTGCCGAAAGGCGGAGAGTTTGAGGTGGAGCGTTTCTACAAAACGCCCAGCGCGACCGCCGATTGTTGTGAAGAGATGTGCCCCGCCCTGCTGGACAGAATCCCAGTCGCCGAGGCAGCGCAAAACGGTGTCGAAAATGTAGCGGTCGCGTCCGCTGGCGTTGCCTTTCCACGAGCGTCCGCCGAGAAACGCCGCGTAGTCGCCAATCGAAAACGGCGCGAGACGGCGGATAAAAAGCAGCCCGCCTTCGGGGTTCAGCGGCGCGGCGCGAAACGGCAATGCGGCGGGCGCGACGGCGTTTTCCGCAGAGGTAGGAGAGGCAGGAGACAGGGCGGTGAAGAGCGGCGCGGTGCCATCGGCGGAGTCGGCGCGGAGGAAACGCCGCTGGGAAGACGAGTAGGCGGGGAGGGCGTTGGCGAGCAGTTCGGCGTCGTCGGTGGCGAGCATCCACGGCGCACCGTCGGGGGTGGCGGGGTGGTGCGGCGCGAGGGCGTCGAGGTTGATGAGGACGGGGCGCGGGTGGCGGTTCTCGAAGCCCGTCTGGATAGCGGCGGCGGGGTCGGCGGCGGCGCAATCGCGGCACATCGCAGTCCAGCGGGCGTCGAGTTCGCGGTTGGACAATGCGCCAGAGTCGTCTTGAAACACATCGGCGAGGCCGACGGTAGTTTGGACGCGGATTTCGAGCCATTCGCGGACGTTTCCGGCGGCGTCGGCGACGGCACCGAGAAAGACGCGGGCATCGAGCGCAGAGCGCAGCAAGACAAAGGGCGCGAAGTCCGCAGCGGCGGGGTCGGCGTCGGTATGCACGACGACACAGATGCGAAGCGGTTGTCCGACGGCGTCGGCGGAAATGGGAACGAGAGCGTGGTTTTCGGGAAGTGTCGCGGGCATATTTGAAATGGTGTTAAGAGAGAGGGAAAATGGTTTTGTTTTGGAAAAAATCTACGCCTCTATTCGGCAGGCGAGTTTTCGGTTTGTGTAGGTGTAAACAATGGCGAGGCAAGTTGTTTTTTGTATGCCGCCAAAGGCATCAGCATAATGCTTTTCCTTAATCTGCTTCATCGCTTCGGCGAGCAATTTTTCAGAATCTTCCTCACGTCGTCCGCATTTGATTTCGACAAGTATCATCCGTTCGCCGAGCCGCCATACAGCGTCAATGCGGCCAATATCTGTGAGATATTCGCCCTGAATATCGAAGCCGAGCAATTTCAGCCAAACAAGAAACAAGGAGTGATAATAGGCCTCACGCGGGATGTGAAGTTTGTAGGGAATGCCTGCTATCATTTCGCGCAAGTCTCTTTCCAATTCGACAACATTGCCCGCAAGGATACTCTTTTTTGTGCGCACCGCTAATTGCTGCGTTTTCAACACAGAAGAGACATTGTAGGCGGTTAGCAACCACGTCAAAAAAGCATCACGCACCTCGAAGTTTGGCACATCAAGTGTGTATTCTATTGGAAAGGATTCCCGTTTTATTTTTTTGATTGTGAGATAGCCCGTTTGGAAGAGTAAAGAGACGATGTCGGAATCCTCGGCGTTGAATGTCCGCGATGCAAGCGTGTTCACAATAACAGGCTGCATAAACGGGGCGATGTCATTTTTTTCGAGCAAGATTTTGATTAAGAAAGTAGGTGTTCCTGTGTCAAACCACCACGTATCAAAATACTTTGCGCCAAGGAAAAGCAGTATTGAGAATGAGTTATAGACGGAGGTTTCCCCGTCCCACGAATATCCATTATACCAGAACTTAGTTTTTTCCAAAAGTTGTTCGATGGGCATATTTTGTTCTTTTGCGACGGCGGCGAGATGTTCGGGAAAGTATTCTTTTAACTCTTGGTCTGTGTAGCCGCAAAGCGTGGCGAGAGCGGGGTCGAGTGTCACGTCTCTTATATTATTGAGACCTGAAAAAACGGAGAGACCTGCGAACTTGGAGACGCCCGTGAAGAAGATGAAACGCAGGTGGTCGCCAGCACCTTTGAGGAGTCCGTAGAAGTCGTGAAGAAATTCGCGGTGTGTTTCAAAGTCGGGTTTTCCCAGTGCGTTGATGATTGGCATATCGTATTCATCAACGAGGACGACCGCTCTTTCGCCTGTTTTTTCGTGGAGACATCCTATCAATTCTTGGAGTGCATTGGCGGCGAGTTTAGAAGTCAATTCGACGCCGTATTCTTGCGCTGTTTTTCGCAGACAATACATCAGCCCCTCTTCGGCGGCGGGGATTGTTCGGTGGGCAAAACTGCTCCAGTCAATTCGCACGACGGGGTGTTTTTTGTCCCAATCCCATTTGTCGTAAATAGCGAGGCCTTCAAAGAGTTTTTTGTTTCCTTTGAAGAGTTCGCAGAGAGTGCTCACGAGGAGGGATTTTCCGAAACGGCGCGGGCGCGAGAAGAAAAGGGTGCTCCCTGTTTCAAGGAGACGGAGAATGACTTCTGTTTTATCCACGTAGATACAATTGTCTTCGCGGAGTATCGGAAAGGATTGGATGCCTGTGGGAAGTCGGTTCATTGGGAGGACGAGTGTGCTCAGGAACAAGGGTTCATGAGAGCAGAAAATTATCCGCCGATTATTACGGTTGGGCAGCCGAGGACGATGGTGCCGCCGTGGGCGGTGGAGTCGCCTAAGCGGGCGGCAGGTTTTTTGCCGATTAGGACAGTGCCAGAGCCTTTGGCTATGACGTCGGGCGGGCCGACGCAGACGCATTGGTCGCCTATTGTGACGGCAGGGAGTTTGCCGATTAGAACGGTGGGGTTGCCGGGGCCGACAATGGGACCGCCAACGTGGGGGACAACGCCGGTTACCATTGGGCAAACGTGCATATCTGTGAGTCGAGCTGCGGGTGGCATATTTGTAGAAGAAAAAAGTTGGTTAAGAGAGTTTGTTAATAGTGTGTTTAGAGAGTGCTTAAAGAGTATTAAAAGAGTTTTGGAGAGTGTGCAGAAAAAGATGTGGCGGAAACGGTTTTTATGCGAGTGTGCATTGGGGGCATTTTTCCCATTTGTTTATGCCTCCGGTGGTTTCGCCGAGGGAGGCGGAGAGGGAGAGGGGGGCGACGTCGGGGATTTCGGGTAAATCGGCGAGCGGGGCCATGTCTAATTTTGAGACATCGAAGTTTTGCATAAGTTTCAGCGCGGGAGTGAGTTGCCGTGCTTGTGCGTAAGAGCCGCAGATGGCGATTTGCTCGGGCGTTAGATTGATTTGCGCGTTGGCGGCGGCGTCAGCGGCGCGTTGCATGGGGACGCAGACTTTTTGCGAAAATGCTTCTGGGTCGAGACCGCCGAGGTCGGCTTTGAAGAATTGTGAGGCGTTTATTTCGGCGCGTTTTGCGGCGAGTGTTGCGGAGATGCCGTTCCAATCGGGCGGTGCGCCTGCGCCCATTCCTGCTGCGTCCAATCCTATGCCACCTGCGCCTGCGCCGCCGAGTGCGTTTTCGGGGAGAAAGCCAGCACCAGCGCCAGCGGCTTTTTGTGCAGCGAGCGAGGGTGCGTCTGCAGCCCATGCGCCCGCTTGGCCTTGTAGGTTTGCTGCTGCGCCAGAGAACTCTGCCTGCTGCGCTTCCATCAGGCGCGAGAGTTCGGGGAGGGGTTTTGAGGCGCGTTCGGCGGGCATATTTTGGGTGGTGTTAATGATGGCTTCGCGGAGTTTTACAAAGGCATCTGGGTCGGTGATGTCTATGCCAAACGAGCCGCAGATTTGGACGAGTTGGCTAAGTTGCGCGAGACCTGCTAAATCGGCAGCGGGAAAGGCAGGGAACTTAGAGAAACTGGCGGAGAGCGATTGCGCTGTTTTCTCCATGCGGGCGATTGCTTTGGCGTCGTAAGCGAAGTCAACACCTGTGTTAGCTTCGCACATTTGCAATTGATTTATAGAGGCATAAAATTGTTGTGTTTCTGCGGAGAGTTGAGGTGCTTGTAGATTGGGCAGCGAGGCGGAGCCGCCGAGTAAGCTGTCGAGCGAGGCCTGCTCTTTGGCGGTTAAATTTGCGGCGTCGAGGCGAATGCCGGTGGCGGCTTGGACTTGGGCATTGACGGCTGGCAGGGAGGCAATTTTGCCGAGTTGCATTTGGTCAAGCGGCATATTTTGGAGCGAGGCGGGGATTTGTAATTTACCGCTGCCCGCGCCGCCTGCAAGCGCGAGTGTCTCTTCTGCGCCACCAAATCCGCCAGCAAAACTTGCGCCGATGCCGCCTGCCGCTTTTAAGCCGCCGGAGAGGCCGCCTCCAAGCCCGCCGGAGAGACCTCCCGCCGCGCCCGCTGCGTCGGGAAGGCTGCCGCCGATTTTTTCGAGGAGAAGACTTTGTTCTTGTATAAACTTAAAATCGGGTGCGGCGGGTGCGGCGAGCACGATGGGTTCGATTTTCCCCATATCCACAGCGGGGATTTCCATTCCCTCTGGCAAGTTGAACGCGGGGCGTTCGCAAAGTTTCCCCATTGTTTTATAGGGACAAAGGCATGGGACGGGTGTTTTGAACCAGAGCATAATGAAGGTGTGTTGTTATTTGTGGTGATATGGCGGCGTAGCCGTCACGCGGTTTGTTGTTTTGTTTCTTCCTTTTCCTCTTCTTCTTTTTTCTTCTTAATCTCCTCCATCGCTGTTTCGCAATTGTTGACAATCGCGCCGAGGAGCAGGTTCAGAATTAGGAAGACGGAAAGTGTGAACCACGTGACGTGGTAGGCGGTGATGGCTTTGTCGCCCGCGTGGATAAGCCCATATTTATACGCTTTTTGTGAGCTATAGCGGATGACAGTCCAGTCGTCGCCCGTGGAGACGCGGAAGAGGGAGAACATCGCTTCTGGCACGGTGCCGAAGGGGT
This sequence comes from Puniceicoccales bacterium, assembly GCA_031289285.1. Lineage (GTDB taxonomy): Bacteria > Verrucomicrobiota > Verrucomicrobiia > Opitutales > UBA953 > CALNBE01. Next base: position 1,565 of record JAITPT010000032.1, on the reverse strand, counting down.
CAATTCCGGCGTAGCCGTTGGGGTCTTCTTTAACAAAGGCGTCGTATTGCGCTTCGTAGAACTTGCGTTTCTCTTCTGGCGTTTTGAGGGGTTCTGTCGTTTTCTCCTCCATCTTTTGTTTTATGAAGTCTTCCTTTTCGGGGAGTTTGAAGAGTATCGTCCCCAAGATGGCGAAGAGATACATAAAGGAGAAGAAGAAGATGGCGTTGTAGAATAGTGAACGGAAGGATTTTAGGAGTGCGATGGAAATCATTCTGAGTTCGGTTGTGACGCGCAGGAGGCGCAGCACGCGGATAGCGCGAATGGAGCGGAAGATAATCATTTGTTGGCTTCCCTCAAAAATCATTTCCGGCATCCATCCGACAAGAACCAGTGTGAGGTCGAAGAGATTCCAGCCGTCGGTGAAAAAGGATTTGATGCTTTTTCTTCCGATAAAGCGTAGCAAGATTTCCGCCGTAAAGACAGCCAGCGCGATACGCTGAATTATCCAGAGCGAATACACACGCTCCAAGGGGTCAAGACCGATGAGAACGGTGTTAACAATGATAACAAGCATGATAACAAGCTCGAACGGGCGGCTTGTTGTCAGGCGTTGGCAAAACTGTTTGAATATCGGCATAAAGAAGAAGTAAAAAGAGTGAAGTGAAAACGGGCGGCTAAAGAAATGAGTGCGACGGCGTTTTTTCGCGTCTTTTTCCTTACCAGAGGAAGGAGGCGGTGAAGTGAATTGCGGAGTCGTATCTGTTTGCGGTTTCGTAGGTTGTGGTTACTTTGTTGGCGACTACGCCGTAGTCTAAGCGGGCGTTGAACCAGCTGCTAAATTGGAACTCTATGCCGACTCCGAAACTTGCGAGGGTTTGTTTTTTTTGTTCCCAAGAGAGTGCTTGGTTAATACGTGCTTGGCCGAAGTCACCGAAGAAGCACAGGGCGATGTCCCAGTCGGGCATAGAGTAGGGAGTCGGTGCTCTCCAGTTAAAAGGTGTTCCAAAATAGGCGGGTGCCATTTCTCCAACGAGGCGTGTTTTATCGTCTTTTTCGTAGGCTTTGTAGGGGCGGAAGAGGCGTGGGAGGTGGACGCGATATTCGGCGGTGGCGACGTAGGCGTTGTCTCCCGAGACGAGGGACTCTGGATAGCCGCGCACGGTGAACATGCCGCCGAGTGTCATTTTCTTTTGCGGGATAAGCGGGTCTTTATTTATCGTCTGCTGTCCGCGAAAGTTAAGAACGATTTCGTGAGCGCGTGCGGATTGTTGCCAGTTTTCTCCAGAGTAAAAAGATTCTCCAAACAGAAGCGGTTCGATAAACATCGAGTGGCGAAACTCGTAGCGGATAATGTCGTGAGTGAGGTTGGCAGTCGGGTGTCCGAGTGCGTGGATACTGCGTTCGCTGGCGTCGAAAACGTCGTCGAGATTGGTCTCGTAACCGATGCTCAATGCGCTGCGCATGGTATCGGTGTTGCGTTCGGCGCGTAGAGAGAGCATCGGGGCGAGTAGTTCGACTTTGGCTTTTTGCGCCGCGCTTTTGTTGTTTATATAGTAGTATTGATAGGAGATGCCGGGCACGAG
>JAITPT010000018.1 GCA_031289285.1 Puniceicoccales bacterium | reverse complement strand
TGCTCAGTGGCTTTTTTGGAGGGCTTGTTTGGAGGCGGCGTCGGCTTGGTTGGCGGCGGCGCGTTTGGCGGCGTAGTGGGCGTGGAAGGTTTTGTCGGAGGGGTTCCAGATGTTGGCTTCGGTGTAGTCGCCGCAGTAGGGGACGCCTAAGTCAACCCACGCGGCGAGGAGGGCGATTTCGGCAGGGGTGATGGTTTTGCAGTGGCGGGCGTCGAGGCGTTTGAAGAGCGCACTGGTGTTGGAGCCGGCGGTGTAGGGTTTGAGGAGGGTGGGGTCGGAGGCGGGAGAAATCCAGTTGACGACGGGGTGCTCGGGTTGGCCATACCAGCCGCCGAGTCGTCCGCCGAGGCGCACGCGGGCGGCGTGGGTGAGCGAGAGGTAGGAGCGTAGCCAGATGCGGCCTGCGTCGGCGTCGGCGATGGTGATGGGGCGGAAGTCGGGGACGATGTTTTGCGGGTAACCGGTCGGGACGATGCGCGGTTTGGCGTGGGGGGCACTGCCGCCAGAGGGGAGGATGGGTTCGGGGAAGGTGGTGGCGGCGGTGGTGGTGCCGCGTGTGCGCCCGTCGTGGCAGGCGACGCAGTGTTTTTCGAGGAGCGGTTGGATGTCTTTGGGGAAGCTCATGCCTCGGCGGTCTTTCTCCAAGGCGGCGGCGAGGGGCGGTGTGCCTGCGAGGGGGACGAGGCGTTGGGCACCAGCGAGGAGGGCTTGTTTGGGGCGCGAGGCGACGGGCGGGGCGGCGTTTTTTTGTTCGTGACAACCGACGCAGGAGGCGTTCTCGCCGGGCTGGAGGGTCGTCCAGCTGCGCATCGTTTGCACCATGCGGCCTTTGTCGTCGAGGAGCAGGAAGTAGAGCGGGCGGCGGGCGGGGGCTTTGAAAAACACCGAGCCGTCGGGCCAGACTTTGGCGTCGCCGACGATGGCTTTGACGTCCCACGTGCCGTCGCCGATGGTGATGGGTGTGGTGGCGGCGCGTTCGTCGCCTTTGTTAAAAAGTTGGTGGTGATAGCTGCCGCTGCTGCTGCGGTAGATGGCGGCGTGGCGGTAATCAATCTCGACGACGCGGAGGGTTTTCACGGTGCCGCGCGGGACGCCTTTCATGGCCTCGCCTTCATAGACGTCGAGGATGTGGAAGGTGCCTTCGTCGCGGGCGAAGTCCACGGTGGAGGCGCGGGTGGCGGGGCGTTTGCGGGCGACGAGCGGGACGGCGCGTCCGCAGGCAATGCCGAGGCGCGAGACGAGGAGCTCGCGGTTGCCGTCAATGTCGGCCCAGTAGATGCCGAAGCCGGAGCGCAGGTCGCGTCCGAAGCGCCAGCCGACGGGGTTGTGGGTGACGAGGAGTTGGCGGGAGTCGAGCGGGAGCGGGTAGGCGAAGAGCGGGCCGCCTTGTCCGTAGGAGTCTATGATGACGGGGTCTTTTTTAACGTGCGGGCGGACGGGGGCGACGCGGGTGACGCCTTCTGTTTCTTGTCGGCCTTTGCCGGGCTGGACGAGGATGAGTTCGCCGGGTTGGCGCGAGTGGTGGCCGGTGGCGATGGCAAACATGTCTTGCGAGCCGGGGATGGCGCGGGCGTGGATGATGGTGGTCGGGAACCACGAGTTTTCGCCATAGACGGCGGCTTGGTTGGTGCCGTCGGCGTTCATTTGGAAGAGCGGTTGGGGGTAGAGTTGGGAGCGGTCGTTGTATTCCCAGCGCGTGTAGAGGACGCGGTTGTCCCAGGTGACGGAGGGGTAGTTGTCGTGGACTTGGTCGAAGGTGAGGCGGTAGATGCGCGAGCCGTCGGCGTCGCAGCGGTAGAGGTTGGAGACGTCAACGGGCCAGCAGTCAACGGACTGAGTGCAGCGGGTGGAGTTGAAGAGGATGGAGCCGTCGGCGAGGTAGCAGCCCTCGTAGTCGGCGACGCCGAGGCCGGTGGTGAGCTGGCGGATTTTTTCGGGCTGCGGGCGACCGTCGGCAGCGAGGGGGATTTCGTAGAGGTGGTAGTCGTCGCCGCGGTCGGATTTTTTCCACGAGAAGAGGATGCGCTTGGCGTCGAAGTCGGCGTCCACGTCGCGGATGACGCCGTCTTTGGATTCGAGGAGAACGGTCTCGCGCCAGAGGCCTTCGGGGGTGAACTCGGCGAGGCAGAGGCGCGAGCCGGGGATGAAGTTGCGCTCGCGGCGGCTATCGGAGAGCGCCTCGGTGTAGGCGTAGTGCGAGCCACCCATGACGAAGTGGCGGGCATAGACGAGGCGCGGCGTTTGCTTGGCGGCGGTGGCGAGGCGGGCAGCGCGGCGGAGGAGGCAGAGGCGGCGGTAGTCGGCGAGGGCGCGGGAGATGTCGGTGGCGGTGGCGGCGGCGACGGGGGCGGTGGCGGGGGCGGAGGCGGCGGGAGTGCTCGTCGTGCTGCCCGCCTCTAATTTGGCGAGGTCGCTGGCGACTTTTGCGGTGGCACGGCGGAGATTTTCGAGCGGCTTGTCATTGGCGAAAAGCGCGGTGCCGGAGAGGTCGCCGAGGTCTTGGCGGAGCCAATCGGCGAGCAGTTCGTCGTGTTGCTCAATCGCTGCGAAAAGGCGGGCGCGGTCTTTGGCGAAGCCGCCAGTGACCTGCTCGACAAAAGCCGCAGACTGTGGCGCAGGCGGCGGCGGCGGGCGGTTTTTCGCAGCGCGGGCGGGAGCGGCATCGGCGGGGGCAGCGAGCGAGAGCGTTGCGGCGAACGCAGCGGCGAGCGCGGGGAACAGCGAGAGACGAATGGTAGTTTTCATGATTTGCAGGTGGTGTTGCTTGATTGGAAACCAGCGCGGGAAAGATTTGTTTCGGGCGGATGGGATTCAACGAAAAAAGACCCGCCGTTGAAGGCGGGTCTTTTAGATTGGTCGGGCTGAGAGGATTCGAACCTCCGACCCCTTGCACCCCATGCAAGTGCGCTAGCCAGACTGCGCTACAACCCGAAAAAGGAAGCGCGGACAATGCGCCTCCCCGTGCGTTTGTCAAGTGTCGGTATCAAAAAAAACATGCTGGCGAGCGTTGGCGCTCTCCGTCGCGCTCCCAGTGTTACATAGAAAAATCTTCGCCGAGGTAACGTTTCCGGCAAACGGGGTCGTTGAGGATTTTTTCCGCCGAACCCTCCACTTGGACACTCCCTTCGACAATCATGTAGGCGCGGTCAACGATGGAGAGCGTCTCGCGCACGTTGTGGTCGGTGATGAGCACACCGATGCCCTTTTTCTTGAGGTCGCGGACGATGTTCTGGACGTCGGCGACGCTGATGGGGTCCACGCCGCTGAACGGCTCGTCGAGCAACATAAAGCGCGGCTTCGTGGCGAGGGCGCGGGTGATTTCGAGACGCCGGCGTTCGCCCCCGCTGAGCGTGTAGGCGCGTTGCGCGGCGAGATGCCCGAGGCCCAGCTCGGCGAGCAAGGCCTCCACGTAGGGACGGCGCGCGCCCGCCGCCATCACCATCGTCTCCACCACGGCCATCACGTTGTCAAAGACGGTGAGCTTGCGGAAGACGGAGGCCTCCTGCGGCAAATAGCCCAGACCGAGGCGCGAGCGTTGCCACATCGGCAGCGCGGTGATGTCGCGCCCGTCGAGAAACACTTTGCCGCGTGTGGCAGGCACGAGGCCCACCACCATGTAAAACGTGGTCGTCTTGCCCGCGCCGTTTGGGCCGAGCAGCCCGACAACCTCGCCCGCCCGCACAGACAGCCCGACCTCGCGAACGACCTCCCGTTTGCCATAGACTTTGCACAAGCCTTCGGCAGACACGATGCCGCCGCCCGCCACAGGCGCGGTCGTGGGTGCGGGTGCTTTGTCTGCGGCGGTGCGTATCTTGTTTTTCTTGCTTGGCGCGTCGGTCATCCCGCGAAGGGAAAAGCGGCGCGGCGACGGCGGCAAACTGATTTCTCACAGCACTGCCGCAAACATCCACGCACACGAGGCCACAAACAATCCCGCAGCCACGAGCGACGCGACGCGTCGGACGCGGGCGGGGCGGCTCTGCGACCCCCAGCGTCCAAAAACCCAGCAGGCGAAAGCGACCCCGACCATGCCGAGATAAACCGTAAGCAAGCCTGTCTCCACTTGCGCCGACAACACCCACAGCAGCCACGCCGCGCTCCCGAATAACAGGAACGACAGCCCTTGTTTGAGCGACTCCATCCACGCGCCCGGTCTCGGCAACAAACGGGCGAGACCCGGTGCGGCGGACAACACCAGAAAGGGTGCCGCCAAGCCCAGCGCGACAGCCGTGAAAACCGCAAACGACGCAGCGGCGGGGAGCGTCAAGGCCGCGCCGAGCGACACGCCCAGAAAGGGTGCCGCGCACGGGGTCGCCGCAACGGTCGCCAGCGCACCGGAAAAAAACGCGCCGCGCCAGCCCTCCCGCGACGCCAGCGTGTCACCCGCGCCGACGATTTTTCCGCCGACCTCAAAGACGCCCGCCATGTTGAGCGCGAGTGCGAGCAGCAGCACGGCGAGCGCGAGCACAAAGGCCGGCTCTTGCAATTGGAACCCCCAGCCCAGACTCGCGCCGCCGCCGCGCAAGACGAGCAACACGCCCGCGAGCACCCAAAAACTCGCCAGCACCCCCGCTGTAAAAATAAGCCCGTGCGCGACGACGCGCCGCCGGTCTTCGCCGGATTGACGTGCAAAACTCATCACCTTCAGCCCCAGCACCGGAAACACACAGGGCATAAGGTTCAGCAAAAGCCCGCCCAAAAATGCCGCAGCCAGCAACGCCAAGGTTGAGGGCGACGCGCCCGCCGCGCTGGCAGATGCTGCGCTGGCAGATACGTCTGTCGCGCCTGCCGTTGGTGTTGTCGGTGCTGCTGGTGCTGTCGCGATTTTTTCTAAGCCCGCCGCGACACTTCCCGCCGTGAGTAATTCGCCGAGGATGACCGGCTCGCGCCCCGCCCGCAGAAACACGTTGAAGGGTATCGCGGCGCGGCGGTAGCGGGCGAGTTCGGCAGCGATGGCGGGATTGCGCCGCGTCCAGTCCGCCCGCAGCAAAGCGACGTTGCGGGCGCGGAGCGCGTCGGCGAGCGCGGCGTCCCCATAGACGCGCTTGTTCACTTGGCAAGTGGCACACCAACGCGCCGTGAAGTCCACATACACGATGCGCCCCGCCGCGAGCAGGGACGCCTGCACTTCGGGTGTCCACGGTTGCCACTCGGAAAGAGACGGCGAGGGTGGTGTGGACGTGGTGGACGGTGTGGACGGCGTGGACGGTGTGGACGTGGTGGACGGTGTGGACGTGGTGGACGGCGGCGGTGGTGGCGGTGTGGCGACGGTGGAAACCGGCTGCGGCGACGGCGGTGTAGGCGGTGCGGGTGGTGTGGGTGGCGGCGGTGCGGGTGGTGCGGGTGCCTTCGCGTCTGCGGCGATTTCCAATTCTATCGAAACTTCTTTTTCGCGGGGAACGCAGGTCTTGTCGTCGCACTCAAGCCACGCGACTTTTCCTTGCAGCACGACACGTCCGCCGAGGGGCGCGTCCGCCGCGATGTGCAGCGGGATGCCAATCACGGCGTCGCGGGCGAGAACGTTGGCGCGTTGCCCGCCAGAAACAAACACCTGCGGCGTCGGCCAGACCCATTGCTCCGCTTCGGCGGGCTTTGCGTTCAGCGTTTTTTCCCAATCAATTGACGGTGGATAACCGCTCTCGCCCGGGTCTTTCCAATAGGTGTGCCAACCCGCCGCCGACACAAACCGCAGGTCGAGCCGGACGGCCTGCCCGGGTCGCACCACCCGCGTCCCCGCGCTCAACGTGACATCCACGTGCGCGGCGGGCAGCGCGACGGCGGCGGGCGCGACGGGCGGTGCGGGGTCGCCGCGCAAGAGCGTCGGCGCAAGCGTAGCCTGCGGGTTCGGAGGCAGTAAAAACGCGGCGGCAGCGGCGAACGCGGCGAGCGCAAAACGGGCGGGCGGTGACATCTTGCAAGCGGTTGGATTTGGCGGAAAGACGGCGGCACGGCGGCACCCGCGCAACCGACGTTTTCAGTGTTTAGCAGTTTGGCGGTTTAGTGGAAACCGTCGCCGGAGAGCGGTTTTCCGTCTTCGCCGAAAACATGGACGCTGGCAATCGTCTTGAACTGTTTGTGGTCGTCGTAAGTCCAGACGACTTTTTTGTCGCGAGTGATTTCGAGCAGGTGCGGTGCTTTGCCGAACTGCCCGTGGCCAACCCAGTTGGAGAGCAAAATGTTGCCGTTGGGCAAAATCTGGAAGCCGCCGCAAAAACGCAGCGGACGCCCGGGGAGGTCGTCGTTTGTCACCTGCCAGACAACTTTTCCGGCGGCGTCAAACTCGTAGATAGCGGGGTTGGAACGGCGGTTGACGCGACCGTCGCCAGCGGCGGCAAAAGTGTGACCGTTGGCAGTGCGGACGACGCTGTGAGCGCCGCCGGGAACCTTTGCGCTCCACACGACTTTGCCGTCGGCGTCGTGCTCCACGACCTCGCCTTTCTGGTAGCGCGTGGTGAGAAAATGGCCGTTGGGCAAAAATCGTGCGCCGCGCATGAAAAGGTGCCCGCCCGGAAATGGGCGTTTGGGAGTCGTCTGCGCCGCCAGCAGCGGAACTTCTTTGACGAGCTTTTTGCCGTCGGGCGCGACCACGAGCAGTTTGCCGCTGGAGCATTCGCCGACAAACGTGTTGCCGTCGGGGAGCCGCTGGACGGCATAGACCTCGGCCTTCGTCGTGTATTCAAACTTCACGGTGCCGTCTCTGGAGACCTCTTTTGCGCCGTTGCCTTTTGCGAAAAGCAAGTTGCCGCTGGGAAGTATCCAGACGTCGTTGGTGGACGCCGCAGGGTGCGACCACGTGATTTTGCCGTCGCCCCCGACGATGTGAACCTTGCCCGCCGAGTAGTCAGCGGCGACGAAACTGCGTCCTTTCATGAACGACTCGCCAGTCGGCGTGGGCGTGTCGGCGGCAGCGGCGACGGATGTGGACGCTGCTGCGGCTGCTGCGACGGCGGTGGCTGCAAGTGCGAGGGAACGCGCCTTTCGCAGGCTTTGTGAAAACTTGGAAAAAGTAGAAGAAATGGCAAACATGAGGTCGCAACTCGTGCCCTCCTCGCGCGGCTTTGTCAAGCTGGCTTACGGGCGGGGGCACGTGTGCCGCCGTCCCGCCTTCGCTGCCCGCCACAAAAAAACCGCCCCCTTGCGAGGGCGGTTTTCTTTGCGGAGCGCGGCGCAGGTGTTTTTTTGCGCGGCGTTCCTGTTTGTGCAGGTGGTTGTTATTTCTGCAACTTCGTGATGAGGCTGGTGAGGCGGTTCTTCACAAGCTCGGTTTTGGCGGAGTCTTTGGCAGCTTGGATCTGGGTGATTTGCGTTTTGGTGGCAAAACGCTCCACGATTTTCAACGCGCCGACACTGATGTCTTCGTCGGGGTCGTTGAGGACGGGGAGCAAGCTCGGAACGGCGTCACGCAGGTTGCGGCGTTGGATGATGTCGAGGAGTGCCTTGCGGAAGTCTTTTCCTTTGGAGGCGTTTCTCACCAAATCCGTGAAGGACTTTGTGACACCCGGGCCGCGAACTTGGCTGAGTGCTTCTTTGGCAGCTTCGCTCAGTGCTTCGGTTTTGAGCAGGTCGGCGAAGAGGGAAACTTCTGCGGCACCACCGATTTGACCGAGCGTTTTCACGATGTCGGCTTTCACGGAGTCGTCGCTCTCTTTGGTGAGCAACTCGCGCAAGATAGGCACTGCGCTGGCTTGGGCGCGGCTGGCGACTGCGCCGAGGAGCGGACGGAGGTCGGCACCTTTTGTGGAGGCGAGGGCTTTCTCAAGAACCTTGCCGGACTCGACGTCGCGGGAGCCGTTCAGGAATGTCGCGGCGGCACGGCGTTCGATGGCACTTTCGCTTTTGAGACCAGCAGCGGCGTCGGCGTCTTGGTAGCGGAAGCGCAGCAAGAAGGCGGCGAGGGCGGCGTCAGCGTCGGCAGTGCTTTTGGAGAGTTCGCGCAGAACGGCGAGGACGGCGGGACGCCCAGCAGCGCATTTCGGGCACTGGAGGATTTTTGCGCCGAGGTCAATTTGGAGGTCGCGTTTGAGGTCGGAGTCTTTGGCGGAGGCGAGAGCCTCGAAGCTGTCGGGCGTGCCGATTGCGGCGAGGGCGCGTTGGGCGGCCTCGGAGACGAGCGGGCTGGCGTTGCCGAGGTAGCCTTTGATTGTCGCGATGGCGACGGTGGCTTTGACGGCGCCGAGGCTGTCAATAAAACCGGCTTGCAGCTTGGCGTCGTTGACGGCGCCGAGACCTTCGAGCAGGGCGGTCTTGGTTTCGGGACCCGGGATGCGTTGGAGCGCGGCGCGTGCGTCGTCGGCGAGGGCGGGTTCTGCGAAAAGTGCTTTGAGCGCGGGAATGCCGACGCGGCATTGCAGGAGGCCGAGCGAGCGCACGGCGCCGACGCGGGCGGAGGCGGGCTGGCTTTTGTCAGTCGCGATTTTGGCGGCGGCACTTGCCACCTGTTTGATTTCGTCCACGGAGAGCTTGGCGAGCTTCGCACGGACTTGCTCGGTTTGGGCGGCGTTGATGCCGGCCACGCCGGTTTCTTGTGCCTGCAGGGGCGCGGCGAGAAGCGCAGCGGCGGCGAGCAGGAGAGTAGGAGTCAGGAGACTGTGTCGCATAGTAGTTTTGAAAAGAAGTTGAAGATGTTGGTTAGGAAAGCGGGGATGGACAGAGGGCGCGTGAAAATGTTCCGGCGTCAGCGAGAAAGTTTTTTTCCGATGAGCTGGAGTGCGAACGCTGCGGTGAAAGCGGCGGCGACGGCGAGGGCGGTGGAGAGGCGCACGGGGGCGGCGAGGGCGAAGGTTTCTAATGTGTGTGCAAGCTCGGTTTGGTCGAGGATACGTGCGGCGTAACCTGCGGCGAAACAGCCCGTCGCGCTCAGATTAGCGGCGGCGAGGCCTGCGATGTAGGCGAGACAGACGCGGAAGCTGGTGTCCCAAGCGGGCGCGGGCGGGAGCGTCGCGGCGGCTGGTGCGGCGGCTGGTGCGGCCTTCGGTGCGGCGGTGTTTTTTGCGCGGCGCGAGAGTGCCTCTGCGGCCAAGATGCCGCAGATGGGGGCGAAGAATTTGGTGAAGTTGGAGATGCTGTTGAAGCGCAGGTCGGCGTTGCCCATCCCTGCCCAACCCATGACGACCAGCACGAAAAAGGGCGCGGCGCAGAGCAGCAGGGCGGGCGTTTTCGCCTTTTTGAAAAAGTGTGGGAGGAGGCTGGAAAGGTTGTTGATGGCGGCGAGTGCGAAGGCGCAGGAGGCAGGAAAGGCCGAGAGCGCAAGCAGTGCGCCGAACCACGGGTAATACGTGTAGTGCAGGAGTGCGCGTATCAGCGCGAGGTCGAGCGGGTCTGCGCCGCCGACAAGCTCTGGGATGGGGGCGATGTATTTTTGGCCACCCGCTACGACGAGCACCACCGCCGCGCCAACCGCCGCGAGCGCGAGCAACACGCCGAGCGCGACGCCGAGCTGCGCGGAGAGGCCGCCGGTGGTGGCGGCGGGGGCGGCGGCGTTGGTGGCGGTGGCGGTGGTGGTGGTGGGTTGTGTTTTGCGGCGAGGCAGGAGGTCGCAGGCGGTGAGCGCGATTATCGGGAGGAGGGCGGCCATAGTTCCGAACGCGACTGCGAAGATGCCGGTGTCGCCGGTGGCGGCGACGGCGGCGGGCAACTTTTGGGTGAGTGCGGCGGGGTTGAAGATTGCGAGACCGCCGAGTGTTTTGAAGAGGAGTGCGCCGAACGTCGCCGCAGTAAGCACGAGCATTGCGAATGCGGCTTTGCCCGCAAAGGCTGCGCCTCTGGCGGCGATTAGCGTGGAGAGCACGAGCCACGTGGCGGCGAGCGCGAGATGCGCCGCGTTGCCGTGGATTTCTGCGGCGTCGGCGCGTGTCTCTGCGCCGTGAAACACTGCGGCGAGCCATAGCGCCGCCACTACGGCGATAGTGGCGCAGAGGGCAAGCTGCGCCAGCCCCACCAAGCACACGAAGGCCTTGGCGGCGTGGTGCCCGAAAACATTTTGGGCGAGCGTGGCGAAGGAGCCGCCGTTCTGCGCGGCGAGTGCGACGGGCGCGACGCAAAACAAGAAGTAGGCGAGTGCTGCTGCCGCGAAGAGTGCGCCGAGTGCGACGGAGACGCCGTGAGTGAGCAAGCCGCCGCCGGGGATTTCTCGCCAGAAGAGGAAGCACGCGGACATCCCCGCGCAGAGCGGCGCGGTCGTCCAGAACCAGCCGCCGCTGCCTGCGGTGCGTGGCGGGCGGGGACGTCGGCGGGGGCGTCCGTTTTCGGCGTCGGCGGCGGTGGCGGTGGCGTCGGCGGGGTTGTCGGAGTCGGAGTTGGTTATATCGGGCTGAATTTCCATGAAACCTTGGCTTGCGGTTGGCTTGCGGCTGTTTCCTCGGCTGGCGTCCCCACCAAGAATCGAACTTGGATTAACGGTTTAGGAAACCGCGGTTCTATCCGTTGAACTACGGGGACGTTAGCGTTGGCGTTGCGGCGCGGGAGCGGGCGGAACCTTTCCGAAGCGGCCTGCGCACGACAAGAAAAAAATGCTGTCGGGTGCGCTTATTTCAGCAGCACCTTGCAGAGGGCGTCGCCTATGCCCATGAGGGCGGCACCAGTGATTAGACCGGCGCAAATCGGCTCAAGACCTTCGACCCAGATGCGGTGGGCGAGGCTGGGAGTGGCGTCGGCGGCGGCGACATCGGCAGCGACAGCGGCGGTGTCGGCACCGACGGCAACACCCGCGCCGTCGTCGGCACTCGCATCGGCACCGATGGCTGCGGCGTCGGCATCGTTGGCGGCATCGTTGGCGGCGTTGTCACGGTTGGTGGCGGCGGTGGCGGCACTGGCGGCACCGGTATTCGCGGCGACTTTTTTGCGGCAAAGTTTTTTAGCGCACTCGAAGAATAGTGCGCCGCCGAACATGCACAGGCAGGCGTCGGCGGGCAGGACGGCACCGAGGCCGAGGGTAACGCCGGTGAGCCACCAACGTCCGCCTGTGGCGAGGCGCAGGACTTCAAACACGAGGGCGAGCACGGCGGCTATGCCCATCGCCCAGAGCACGGAGGCGGGCAGCGAATCGAGGCCGTTTTGGATGAACTTCGCGACGCCTTGCCATTGGACGGCACCGGGCATGGGAAACTGGTCGCTGACGAGGGTGGTGACGCTGCGTGTGCCGTCGGCGGCGGGCGGCAGGAAGAGCAGGTAGAAAATGGGCGTCGAGGCACACGCGCCAGCGATGATGCCGATGATGTGGCCGATGGCTTGCTGGCGGGGTTTCGCGCCGAGCATGTAGCCCGGTTTGATGTCGGAGAGGAGGTTGGCGGCGTTACCCGCGATTTCGCCAGTCATGCCGGCGGCACTGAGGTTGGTGGCAGCGTTGGTGTGGTCGAACGCGCCCATCGAGAATTGCGTGATTTTGCTCAACGCGCCAACGGGCGTCCACGAGGTCAACGCCATCGC
>JAITPT010000275.1 GCA_031289285.1 Puniceicoccales bacterium | reverse complement strand
GCTGTGCCGGTGGATGCAGCGGGCGACAAGCTCTTTGCCCGTGCCGCTCTCGCCGGTGATGAGCACGGTGGCGTTGCTGGCGGCGACGCGCCCGATGGTTTTGATGACGCTCTGCATGGCCTCGGAGTTGCCCACGATGCCCTCCGCGTAGTCCAAGCTATTGAGCAGCGGTTTGTAGTCGCCCTTGGCGGCCTCCTCGTGGTCGTGCAGGGTCTCGACGGCCTTGGCGACGAGGGCGGTGACTTTGGCGGTGTCGAAGGGTTTGATGATGTAGTCAAACGCGCCGAACTTCATGGCCTCGATGGTGGTCTGCGTGGTGCCGAAGGCGGTCATCAAAATCGTCAACGCGTCGGGGTGAATGGCGCGGAGGTGTTGGAGCGTCTCGATGCCCGACATGCCGTCCATGCGGTTGTCGAGAAGAATGATTTGGGGTTTGAGGTGGGGGACGATTTTGAGTGCTGCTTCGCCGCTGTCGGCTTCGGTGATTGCGTAACCTTGGCCGTCGAGCGTGCGCCGTAGCGAGTAGCGGATGTCGTTGTCGTCGTCTATTAGCAAGATGACGGCCTTGGGTTTGGCGGCGGCGGCGGGTGGCGGGGATTTGGCGGGTGGCGGCGGCGTGGTGCGTGGCGCGTGGCGCGTGGGCGCGGGTTTAGTAGGTGGCGTTTTTTTGCTCATGCGGGTTGCGCGGTGTTGGCGTGTTTGTGCGAGTCTTGGAAGTTGCGAGCGTGATAGCGGACTTTTTCGGAGCGGGCAAGGGAAAGGCTCGGCGACGGGGGAGGGCAGGGCAGTGGGGTGTCACTCCACTGCGGCGGCGGCGTGTATGCGCACAGGGCCGAGTAGGCCGGAGGGGAGGAGCTTGTCGGTCTTTTGCCACATATTGCGCATGGTGAAGGCGTGGCGTCCGCTTGGGTTGGGCTTGCCGGCGAGAAGCCAGTCTGGCCAGTGGCGAATCGTGCCGCCACTGAAACGGTGCTCGTCAACTGGCGGAATAAATAGGTCGCCAATCAAGCGGTTTGGCCAGAGATTGGTCACACGGATTTCTAAGATGTTTTCGCTGCCGTCGAGGCGCAAAACATCCGTGATGTCCACCCTCTTTTCCACTTTCCACAAGATGCCCAAGTCACGCCCGTTTAACCTGACTTCGGCGATTTCTGCGGCGCTGCCTAAATCAAGTATGAAGTTGGGTTTGCCGGAGCTTCTCCAGCCGGGGACGTAGGCAATTTCTAAAACATTTCCGCTTACGCCGTGGCGCGTGGTCGCAGGGATGTCCGCTTTCTTTTCCGAAACGGGTAGAGGTTTTGCTACTTCTCCCCTTCCCTTCATAGCTCCCGGTCTGGGGCTGATGATTTCCCACCCAAGAGCGACGTCCTTTTCAGGGGAAGCCGAACGAGACTTCGGAGGGACAAACTTGAACTTTTTCGTATAAAGTGCAGTGCCGCTAAAATACTTAATATCGGTGTCTGGTGATTCGCTCCATGATGTCAATTTATCGGCAACAACTTTTATATTCGTTTTTGTTTCGCCTGTTTTTTTAGCTCCGAAAAACTCGATGTCCCATGTGCCGATAAGTTCGAGAGGATAGGGAAGTTGTGTTTGTTCGTGGCGTTTGGTTTCAACCACTCGCGTTTTTGGGGAGTCGGGGGCGTTACCTTTGTTATACGACCACCTGTAATTGCCGCTGGGGCCGAGAAGTTGCAAAGGGGATTTTCCGCCCTTGAAATTAAGTGCAAGTAACGGCGACACTGCGGATGCTGCTTTGTCGTAATGTGGCCAGTTGTTTGTCAAATTAGCCAGACTGCGGACAGTATTGGTTCCGAAGGAGTTGAAGTTAACAAATTCAACCATGCTGCTTCCAGCGTTTTTCAGGGAGCCGTTGTCGTTGGGAGGAATGATGACAAAGAGCGATTGTGTTGGCGTGAGCGGGAGAAGTAGTTTGTAGAGTTTTGTTTTGGGGTCGGGGAAGAAGAAAGGTGCGGGGATTTTATTTCCTGTTTCGGCGTCCCAGAGTTCGGGTCTGGCGGCGACGGAACCTGCACGTAGTGCGACAGTTGCGAGAGTAGAGGTGTTCTCAGGATTGGCGATAAAAAAGATGTCGCCAAGGGTGTCGGAGCGGCGGTGTATATAGTTTAGTTTTTCATTGGCAGCGAAGGCGCGCGGGATGCCTTTTTGGGATAGTGCGTCTTCTGGTGTGACGCCCCAGAGTAGGCGTCCTTTGCCGATTTGGCGTTCGCCTTGTTTAGCGGGGTCGTTGCCCCAGAGTGTGTCGGCGAGAGCGCGGACTTCGTTGACGTTTTCTGGGTAATTAAAAAGGCCGGGTGCGGTCTGTGGGCGTTTGCCGATGATGGTTGCGCCGTCTTGTAGAAGAGCGGTTATTTTGCGCAGGAGAGTAGCAGTCATCGCGGGTGTTTCTGGCAAAACGAGGAGGGCGTAACCTTCGCCGCCGCCTTCGGGGATGACACGCCCGCTGGGGGCAACACGCATTTTCAAAACGGCGTCGGCACCGCACTGGTCCCATTGGTAACCGAGGGCGGGGTGGGGGCTAAACTTTTGCGGGGAATCTTCTGGTTCTATATAAGCGATGTCGCCTGCGAAATGGCCTTGGCGGAGTAGAAATTGGCAGCGGGCGAGGTAGCTGTGCCAAGGCGGGGTGAGGTGCCACCATGTTTGTGTGCGTTCGTAGTGAGTGCCCCACGGGCCCATCATCATTCCTGGACGGACATCGCGCCAAGGTTGGAAAGAATAGCGGTGAAAGATGAAGCGGTTGACTCCTGCTGCGAAGACGCTGTCGCCTTGCGCTTTGATGTTGCCCGGGTGTGCAAGCCAGCGCTCGCTGCCTGTGCCTGTGAAGGCTTCGGCACCGATGATGTTTTTGCCATAAACATGGGCGGCGGACGCCATGCCGCGGCAGGTTTCCGTCATGTTTATAGTGTCGTTGGGATACCAAAACTCGCCGATTGGCTCGTCGGCCATTCCGCCGTATTGGAGGTAGTCGCAGGGGGAGCCGTAGGCCTCGATGGAGAGGCGGATGCCGTGGTGGTGCGCGAGGCGGCGAAAGGTGCCGACGTAGTTTGCGAGGACGATTTGCGAGAGGGCGCGACGGAAATCCCAGAGGAAACGGGCGGTGCGTTCGGGGTCATCTATGGTGTATCCGGCGAAGACGGGGAGGTAGGGGAGGATGTCGTAACGGGCGTATTTTTGAAACTCGGCGCGCATGAGGGGCGTCCATGTCTGGGAGGCGTTTTCCCAGCTGTCAATGTGGGTGGAAAGAAGCGTTTTGAGGACACCGGAGTCGGCGCGGTTTTCGGCGAGGAGACGCCCCATCTGGCCATTGAAAGCAGACTCGGCAGCGGCGACGGAGAGTTTGTCGCATTCGAGGCCGACGCCGCTGGTAGGGGCAGGCCGGATAACCATGCCGGTGCAGGTGTGGCCGATGCGCAGGATAGTCCATTTGCCCGCTGGCGCGTCCCAGCGCAGGGTGCCGTCGGGCGACATTTTGGCGGTGAGGTCGAGGATGGCGGCGCGGGCGACGACGGGGTTTTTGGCGGAGGCGGGGCGGGGGTCGTTGGGGTTGGGGCGACGGCGGCGTCCGGTGGAGTCAGGCGTCGGGAAGGCGAGCACGGCGATGTCGCGGTAGTGGTCGAGCTTGGCGGGCGGACGCGGGAGGGTGGTGGCGGCGGGCACGGATGGGGAGGATGTGGAGGATGCGGACGTGGTGGCGGCGGGGGGCGCGGTGATTTGTGTTTCTGTCCATGTGAGGTGTTGCATACCGAGTTCGGGGGTAATCCATTTGCCGCCGGAGCCGTTCCAGCCGGCGTCGTTGTTCATGTTGACTTGGATGCCGCAGCGTTTGGCCTCCGAAATCATAAAGCTGAAAAGTGCCCGCCACTCGTCGGAGAGAAAGTCAACGGGGCCGCGCGGCGCACCTTGGCCGACATCCATGATGAGGACGCCGCCGATGCCGGTGTCGCGCATGGCTTCGAGGTCGGCGGTGATGCCGTCGCGGTTGAGGTTTCCGTTGTTCCAAAACCAGAAGACCCACGGGCGGTTTTCTGGCGCGGGCTTGGCAAAGCCTGCGGCGATTTGGGCGGCGTCGAGCGCGGGCGGCGCGGCGGGCGCGGCTGTGGTGGGGTCGGCGGCAGCGGTTGCGGCGGCGGCGAGTAATGGCGCGGCGAAAGCGGTGCCTGCGAGGATTTTTTGGAAAAGGGAAAACACGGTGCGCATAAGTCCGTTCCGTATGTGTGTTTCTGGCTGAAAACGGAAGTGCAAAAAGAAAACGGAGGTTGCCTACTATAGACCGCGTCGGCTCAATCCTGCCGCCCCACCGTTGTTTTCTATCCACGGTGTTGACATCAACCCAGAGGCGTATCGCGACATATTTCGCAATTATGCCGAGAAGAAAGGGTGTTATATTTTGGCACCCGAGATCCCTACAAATCTCCAATACGGAAATGTCTTCAATAGCTCACGCGGCGCGGATGTTCTCTTGACCCGCAATCCAGAGTCGGAATGGACGTTCTCCCTAATAGATAAAATCTTCGATGACTTTATCGAACGCACGCGCCTCAGTTGCAAAAAATACAACATCTTTGGACACAGTGCTGGCGCACAATTTGTCCATCGTTTTTTGCTCTTCTGTCCCAAAGCAAAAGTCAACGCAGCCGTTTGCGCCAATGCGGGTGTTTGGACGCCGCCAGACGAAGGAATGCCGTGGGGCCTCGGTATAAAAAACACGGGAATTTCTGTGGACGATGTTAGAAAATGGCACTCGATTCGCGTCTTAATTGCGCTTGGAGAAAACGACAACGACCCCAACGCCAAACACCTCGGCCATTCGCCAGATACCGATAAACAAGGACTAACCCGTCTCGCCCGTGGCAAATACTTTTTTGAATACAACAAGAACTACGCAAAGCAGAAACGTATTTCTTTTGCGTGGAAACTAAAAACCGTTCCCAACGTTGGACATCAATCCAGTAAAATGGCAAATGCCGCCATGTCCTTCTTCGATGCCGCACCCGTTCTTCGACGTAGCACATAAAGCAGGGCAAAAATCGCCATTGACAACTGCCCTTTTCCCCCGTTTTCCTCGCGACACCATGAGACAAAAACAAGACCCAAACAAAAACAAAAGCCAAGACCCGTCCCCAGAACGGAACGTCATCATCTACCAAGGCGACAACAACTCGCCGAAGATTTCC
>JAITPT010000178.1 GCA_031289285.1 Puniceicoccales bacterium | reverse complement strand
TTCATAACCGCTTACATGGAGATACACGACCCAAAAAAATGACACCTACGCCACCACTCCTCCGCGCCGCCCTTGAATATGCCGCTCGCGGCTGGCACATCTTCCCATGCCGCAAGCATGAGAAAGTGCCCGCCACCTACAACGGCGTCAAAGCAGCGACCACTGACCCCGCCCAAATCACAAAGTGGTGGCGCACCAACCCAAACTACAACATCGCCATCGCTTGCGGCGACGCCTCCGGCATCTACATCGTAGATGTAGATTGCCACGGCAAAATAGACGGGCGCGACACCCTCAAACAAATTCTCTCAACCGCGGAAATACCCCGCACAATCACCGCTCTCACCCCCAACAACGGCCTACACTACTATTTCTCTACCGACACCCCACCCAAATCCAAAAACAACTACGCCCCCGGCATAGACATCCGCTCAAACGGCTTCTACGTCCTCGCCCCTCCCTCCCTAATCGCACGGCCAGACGGCACCCTAATCCCTTACACATGGTCACCGCACCTCGCACCCGACACTCTCCCCTTAGCCAACTTCCCCGATTGCTTCCGCCCGCCCTCCGGCGTTGGCGCAGCAAAGCGCAGCCAGCACTACACACCCGCCGCCAGCGTCAGCGAGCGTAGCGAGCAAACACCCTCCTCACCCATCGCGTCCTCCTACACCCCGCCGCCCGCCTCCGACGCCCTCGCCATCGCCACCCGCTACCTCGCCACCGTTGCCCCCGCCGTCCAAGGCAACGGCGGACACTCCGCCCTCCTCTGGGCAGCCCGCGCCCTCGTCATCGGCTGCACCCTCCCCCCAGCCCAGGCGGAAGCCCTCCTACTCTCCGACTACAACCCCCGCTGCATTCCCCCTTGGGACATGTCAGACCCACGCGACGCCCGAGACTTCCGGCGCAAAATCTCTGTAGCCCACCGCACACCCTCCGAAAAGCCCCCAGGCTGGATACTCACCGAACACACCCATTCTGCCGGCGACACCGCCCGCCTCCTCGCCATCGGCGGCGCCATCGCCGCCAACCTCCTACGCCAAGCCCCAGCCCCCCAGCGTCCCATCGTCCCACTCCCTGTGTCCGGCGTCCAGAGTCCTGTGTCCACTCCGTCCACACAGTCCACCCAGTCCACTCCGTCCACAGACGCCACCGCCCCCCTCCTCCCCGACTACATCCTCACTCCCCCCGGCCTCATCGGTGACATCTGCACATGGCTCAACGCCACCGCCCTCAAACGCCAACCCCTCTTTGCCCTCGCTGCTGCCCTCACATTCTGCGGCGCCCTCTTTGGGCGTAAAGTTCGCGACGAGTGGAACAACCGCACCAACCTCTACACCATCAGCATCGGCGAGTCATCATCCGGCAAAGACCACGCCCGCCGCCGCATCGTCGCCCTCTGCGAGGCTGCCCACATCGAAAATATCCTCGGAGGCGAAGACGTCACCTCCGACGCCGCGCTCGAAAAACGCTTCTCCGAACGCCCCGTGACCCTCTTCCTCTGGGACGAAGTAGGACACCTCTTCGCATCAATCAAGCAAGCCGCGCAAAACCCGCACCTTTCCAAGATCATCCCCTTCCTAATGAAACTCTACAGCTGCGCTGGCAGCATGTATATCGGCAAACAATACACCGCGGCCGACCGACGCACCCTCAAACAACCCCATTGCTGCCTTTACGGCACCACCACACCGGACCGCATGACAGGCGGCATGACCGTTGACGAAATTCGTGACGGCTGGATAGGCCGCATTCTCCCCTTCTATTCCCAAGAAAACCCGTCCAAAGACTACACCGCTGCCCGCAACCTTGACGTCCCCGCCTCCCTCGCCGCCGCTGTCGCCGCATGGGCAGCGCACACCCCGCCCCCGCCAGAAGGCACCGGCGACGTCAATGCCGTCACCAATCCCCACCAGCACCAACTAATCACCACCCCTGAAGCCCAGCAAATCTTTCTCGACTTCGAGACCTTCAGCGAAACCAAAATGCAAGACCACCTGATCAAATCCAAAGGCATAGACCGCATCTGGGGCAAGGCCGGCGAGAACGCCCGCAAAGTTGCCCTAATTCTCGCCACCGGCGACGCCCTACCCGACACCATAGCCACACAAACCATAGCCCCCATTCACGCCACAATCGCCACAAAAATAATCCGCCAAATAAACGAAACATTCTCCGAACTAATATTCTCCAGCGTCTCCGAGAGTTACATCGAAAAAGACAAAAACTATCTTCTAAAACTAATCAAACAATCCATGCCCCACGGCCTCACCCGCAGCCAGCTCACCAATCGCACCCGCCGCTTCAATCAGCGCCAACGCAACGAATACTTAGCAGACCTCTCCGAAGCCGGAGAAATCATAATCACCACTATCACCACCAACTCAAAACCCGAACAAAAAATCTTCCACAACCCATAATGAACAATCCGCCCTCGCCTTCCGTGCCGACTCCGCAGACAGCAAGTGCTGTGCCCGCCATTCATGGCGCGGCCCCGCTCGAAACAATCCGCCTAATCCTACCCCTCCCGTGTCGCCGCCTCTCGCCCAACTGCCCCTGTGGCAGCGTTGGCGCGCGCTTTGCCAAAGCAGCCGCCGTCAAAAAATACCGTGCCCTCACGCGCTCCGCCGTCGAAGCCCAACAAGTCGAGACTGCCCCGTGGCACTACACCGAAGCCCACGCCACCTTCTTTTTCAAAGACCGTCGCCGCCGCGACACCGACAACGCCCTGGCCAGTCTCAAGTCTGCCTACGACGGCATCACCGAATCCGGCCTAATACCGGACGACGACAGCGAGCATCTCTTACGACACATGCCCGCCTTCCAATTTGACCCGCGAAACCCGCGAGTCGAAATCACACTAACACACCTACACTAACAACACACAAAACTATGGACTACAGAGAACTAAAACCGCCCTACAGCGGTAACGCCGTCACCGGCGAAATACGCGACAAAACCAACAACATCGTTGCCACATTCAGAGACCCGCAAATGTCCCTGAATGTGGCATCGTTAATAAACGCAATATCAGAAGGCACCTACGACCCCGGAGAAAGTGACTACACGCCCATCGAAGATTTTTGCACAAAAATCATAGAAGAGGCAGGAAACTAAAAAAAAAAACAAATCTCAAATCTCAAATAAAAAAAATGAGCCAAGAACACTTCAAAGTAGAGACGCGAGAAGAATCGCGTCTCTACAACCCAGTCACCGACATGATACTAAAAAGAGCGACACAAGATGAACGCACCGGCATTTGGCGACTCGACTTTGAAAAACTCCAATCCTACACATCCCCCGAAATCTACGACCAACGTGCTCTCTTCAATGCCCTCGCGAAAGAGCGACCCAAAGGATACTGGATATACGAGCAACTTGAAATCACCCCCCTCTTCACAATCTGCCCGCACACCGACGCCGACGCTTAGCCCCGCCGCCCGCGCCACGGAGCGTAGCGGAGTAAGCGACCGTTCAACGCCGCCGCCACCTTCACGCCGGCACAATCCCGCAATACTCTTCCGCCGCCACCCGACTCACCAGATGCGTCACATAACTCTGGTAGAGTTGTGCGGGCGACGTATGCCGAGACCAAGTTGCCACCTTACCGGCGTCACCGTGCAGCGAGCACAGCATCATGCAAAAAGTATGTCGCGGCCCATTCTGTGGCCAAGCGCACCCGATAACAGCGGGCCACACCTTTGCTCGCACCCTTTTCAATTCAGATTCCGAAGGCACCGCAAATTGCCCCTTATATTTCTCCAACCATGCCCAAAGATTTTCGGGCAACCCGTGCAATGCCCAATTATCGCCTGTCTTTACCATCCGTTCATCCTCATGCCACCCTGGCAACGTCAGCACCCGACGCTCGAAATCTACCCATTCCCACCTGAACCGCCCTGCCTCCGAATGCCGCAACCCCGCGAAAAACTGAAGAGCGAACCACACGCACCATTCTGGCCGCTCGCGTTCGCCCCACGCGAGCAAATCCCGACACTGCATCACGCTCAACGTCCCCTTCGACGGTGCTGGCACGACGGGCAAATCCTGTTCGATCACCCCTATCATTGGTGACGTGCTCACATACCCCCGTCTCCCTGCCCAAGCGAAAAACGCTGACAGTGACTTCCGATAATTCCTGACCGTCTTAGGAGCCACCCCCAGCCCCAGCAGCCAATCCAACACTGCTGCCCCTGGCACAGACACGCACAGCACCTTTCCGAACGTCTCCACGAAAGCCCGAATATGACCGCGCACTGTCCCCACGTGGGAAACTGCCAACCCACGTTTCCCCAGTCCCAACAAATACTCATTAGCGGCATCGGCGACGCTCACGACCTTAACGGCCCCGTGTCCTGCTGCTCGCCACTCTCTAACAATATCTCGCAAATCGGCACCATCAGCCAACCGCTTTGCCTCTTCGAATTCGCGATGTGCGTGAACATCGTAAGCGGCGGCGTGAGACCCATAAGCAGCCACTGCCCGCACGTGGAGTTTCCATTCGCGCAGTGCCTCAGCTTCCTTCAAAAAGAATCGTCGCCGCTTCTGACCGTCTGTATAAGTGGTAAGCATATAACGTTCGCGTTTTGGGATCCAGACGACGGGCACCGTCCCCTTTTGTGTTTTAGGAATACTCATTGAAAAAGTGTCGCAAAAAGTGTCTCTTTTTGCAACAACAAAAACGAACAAGCATTTACAAAAACCGAAACTGCCGTCTGCAAAACTCTCCGAGCACAAACCTCTTACGAACAAATCCCTGTTCATCTCTGTTCATCCCTGCTCCCCCCTCCTTCGGGCTGTAAGCCCGCTTCAACCTACGTTCTGAATGCCACCCCTCGCCTCGCGCCATCGTCGCATAGCACCGTCGTGTTGAGGCGGGCTTTCAGGCCGCAAAGACAGGGCGGGCATTTTCTTGTGGCTACGCCATAGGCTATTATGAAACCGCGCCGTTGGCACTACGATGGTGCTACGAGGCACATGCGGTTTCAGAAATCCCCTTCGTGTTTTTAACACTACTTGAACGGTATAGGGTTTCGACTCCGTGAAAAACGCTCCCTTTTCACAAAATCCCGTGGGGCCGACACAGCACCGCCTATCGAGCGGAAAAAGCGACAAAGAAGCGGAAAAGTGTCTGTCCCTTTTTGATACTCAATCATCCCATAACGAAAATGTTTGGAAAGGCGGCAGGTGACAAGTGGTGGCATCACAACCCCAACGAGGGTTGCCCGACAGAGCCTCAAGGTTGGTAAAAGCGAAAAAGTGCGAAAAGTGAAAAAAGTGTCTGTCCCTTTTTGAAGAATGAAAACAAAAAGTGTCTGTCCCTTTTTTGATAAGCAGCCATCCCATAACGAAAATGTTTGGAAAGGCGGCAGGTGACAAATGGCGGCATAACAACCCCAACGGGGGTTAGGATGCGACGGCAGCAGCCGACGAGACGCCGCGTTCCCAGTGCTGTAGCCCAGTTTGGCAACCGCCTAGGGTTTTTTTGAGACAAAAAGTGTCCGAATATTGATGAAAAATGCCACACTTCCTGTTTTTGCCTGAAAAAACGCAATGGTGAATGGCTATGCTTACGAAACACCATATTTCCCCTGTGTCGCATGTAAGTCCTTGCCGCTCGTTGCCGGATGATTAGCCATGTCAATAGAAGAAGTAGTCTGGTTAATTTTTCCGATTTTCCCGTTCCCCCTTGTCGCCTCAAAAACGCAATGGTGAGTGGGTATGCTTACGAGACGCCATATTTCCCCTGTGTCGCATGTAAGTCCTCGCCGTTCGGTGCCGGATTATTGGCCATGTCAATGTCAACAGAAGAAGTAGTCTGGTTAATTTTTCCGATTTTCCCGTTCCCCCCTTGTCGCCCCAAAAAATGCAATGGTGAGGGGGTATGCTTACGAGACGCCATATTTCCCCTGTGTCGCGTGTAAATCCTCGCCGTTCGGTGCCGGATTATTAGCCATGTCAACAGAAGAAGTAGTCTGGTTAATTATTTTTGCCGCCAGTGCCGCTGCCGCCGAAAATTGGGTGATTTTCCAATTTTTTTATGGCAAAGGAGGCGATTTGCGGCAAATCTATGGACATGGCACGTAAAAACGCCCGTTCACTTTGGGCGGAGAAACTTCTCAATGGCACAATTGGCTCCCCGCAGAAGGAGACCGCTGCGCTCGTGCGCGAACCCTACACAGGGCATATTCTTGGCATTGACCCGAGCTTGCGCGGCACGGGTTTGTCGGTGGTGATGTTTGAGCGCGGCGAACCGAAGCTCTGTGCCAGTCGCACACTTCGCCTTGGCCCCAAACTCTCCATGCCGGAATGTCTCGGCGAAATCTACAAGGCGGTGTCCGACTACATTGAGGACTGGCCGGTGCGGCATGTCGCGCTGGAACAGACAATCTACGTGCAAAACTTCCAGACTGCCCAAATTCTCGGCGCGGCGCGTGGCGCGGCAATCGCCGCCGCCGCCGTGTTGCAACGCCCCGTTTTCGAGTATCCGCCGTTGCGCGTGAAACAGGCAGTCGTCGGTTTCGGGCGCGCCGCCAAACCGCAGGTTTCCGGCATGGTCAGCCGTTTGCTGGGCTTGGTGGAAACGCTGGCGTTTGACGAGGCGGACGCCGCCGCCGTCGCCTTTTGCCACGCCTACACTTGGCGCGGTTAAACCTAAAAACGGCAGTTGAGTCGGGTCGTCTTGCGGAAGCTGTTATGGCATCTGCGCTCAGAGTTTCAAACCGTCGCGCGAAACTTTTTCGCGGAAAACTTCCAACACACGTCCCGTGAGTGCCCCGGGTTTGCCGTCGCCGATTTTGCGTCCGTCAACCTCAATAACTGGCACCACCTCCGCCGCCGAACCCGTCAGAAACGCCTCGTCAGCGATGAAGACATCGTAGCGTGTGAGGTTTTCCTCGGAGAGCGCGACGCCGAGTTGCGCGGCGATTTCTACGACTGCTTGCCGCGTGATCCCCCGCAACGCGCCCGACGCTGCGGGCGGCGTGAAGAGTTTCCCGCGATGCACGAGGAAGAGGTTGTCGCCCGAACATTCCGCTACGTAGCCTTGGTCATTCAACATCAGGCACTCGTGGTAACCGAGGTTGAGTGCCTCGATTTTCGCGAGGATGTTGTTGAGGTAATTCAGCGACTTTATCATCGGCGGCAACGCGGCAGGGTTTACGCGGCGCGTGGGCACGGTGACGAGCTTGATGCCTGTTTTGTAAAACTCGTCGGGGTAGAGTTTGATGGCGTCGGCGATGATGATGAGCGTCGGCGCTTTGCAATTACGCGGGCTGAGGCCGAGGTCGCCTTCGCCGCGTGTGACGATGAGGCGGATGTAGCCGTTGGCGATTTTGTTGCGGCGGCAAGCCTCGGCGGTCGCCGTCGCGAGTTCGGCGCGGCTCCAAGGCAGCTCGAGGGCGATGCCTTTGGCGGAGTATTCGAGGCGCTCAAGGTGCTCTTCGAGCTTGAAAACGCAGTTGTCATAGACGCGGATGCCCTCAAACACGCCGTCGCCGTAGAGGAGACCGTGGTCGAAGACAGAAATTTTAGCGTCCGCCTTGGGGTAAAACTTCCCGTTGATGTAAACTTCCATGCTGCCGCCATGTTGCCAAAACGCCGCCGTGCGGAAAAGAAAAAACTCGTCGCCGTTTTTCCCTTTTCCCGCCGCGCCCTTTGGGGTTTGATGACGGGTGCGCCAACCGAAGACGCCAACCCGCACGCAAGAACAAACTATGCTCAGCACACAAACCCAGCACGAAAACGCCGCCGCTGCGCCCGCCGTTGGCGCAGGGATTATCACGCAAATCCTCGGCGCTGTCGTGGACGTCAAATTCGCAGAGGACAAAATCCCCGGCATCTACAACGCGCTCACTGCCGACATCGGCGGCTCCGATGGCTCCGGTAACTCCGGTGTCCGCCTCACTCTCGAAGTCCAGCAACACCTCGGCGAGGGCGTCGTGCGCGCCATCGCGATGGCGTCTTCGGAGGGGCTTGTGCGCGGGCAGGCCGTCGCCGACACGGGCGCGCCCATCAGCGTCCCCGTCGGCGAGGGCGTTCTGGGGCGCATCTTCAACGTCACTGGCGAACCTGTTGACAACCGCGGGCCAGTCGCCGCCGCGAAGCGTTACCCGATACACCGCCTTCCGCCGTCGCTTGCCGAGCAGTCCACCTCCGCCGAGGTGCTCGAGACGGGTATCAAAGTTATAGACCTCATCTGCCCGTTTGTGAAAGGGGGCAAGGTGGGCGCGTTCGGCGGCGCGGGCGTCGGCAAGACGGTCGTCATCATGGAGCTTATTAACAACATCGCCAAGGCGCACGGCGGCTACTCGGTGTTTGCGGGCGTCGGCGAACGCTCGCGCGAGGGCAACGACCTCTACCGCGAGATGTCGGAGTCCGGCGTCATTGACCAAAAAAATCTCGCCAACTCGAAGGTCGCGCTCGTCTATGGGCAGATGAACGAGCCGCCGGGTGCGCGTATGCGCGTGGCACTATCGGGGCTGGCGATGGCGGAGTATTTTCGCGACGAAAAAAATCAGGACGTGCTGCTTTTCATAGACAACATTTTCCGCTTTTCGCAGGCCGGTTCTGAGGTGTCCGCGTTGCTGGGACGCCCGCCCTCGGCGGTCGGTTACCAGCCCACGCTCGCCGCCGAAATGGGCAATTTGCAGGAGCGCATCACCTCGACGCGCAAGGGGTCCATCACCTCGTTTCAGGCGGTCTATGTGCCCGCCGACGACCTCACCGACCCCGCGCCCGCCAACACGTTCGCGCACCTCGACTCGACGGTCGTGCTCGAGCGACGCATCGCTGAGCTGGGGATTTATCCGGCGGTGGACCCGCTCGCCTCGACCTCGGCGGCGTTGACTGCGGACATCGTCGGCGTCGAGCATTTCCGAGTTGCTCGCGGTGTGCAGCAGGTTTTGCAACGCTACAAAGATTTGCAGGACATCATCGCAATTCTGGGCCTCGACGAGCTTTCGCCGGAGGACAAATTGACGGTGTTCCGTGCGCGAAAAATCCAGAAGTTTTTGTCGCAACCCTTCCACGTCGCGGAGGTGTTCACGGGCGTCGAGGGCAAATACGTTCCCGTCAAAGACACCGTTCGCGGCTTCGCAATGCTCCTCGCGGGCGAACTCGACAACGTGAACGAAAACGACTTCTACATGCGAGGCGGCGTTGACGAAGTCCTCGCCTCCGCAAAAACAAAATAACCCGCCATGCCGTTGACCATAGACATCGTGACGCCCGCGCGCAAAGTATTCACCAGCGCCGCCGACAGCGTCGTCCTACCCACGCAAAGCGGGCAGGTGGACATCTTGCCCGGCCACATCCCGCTGACCACCCTGCTCGTCCCCGGCGAGGTGGTTGTTACGTTCGGGGACAAGGTTGAAAATCTTGTTATAGACAAAGGCTTCGCCCGCATTTTGGGCGACACCGTCTCGATACTCACCGAGGCGGCGATAGACACCGACGATATAGATTTGGGCGCGGTGGAGGCGGCGGAAAAACGTGCCGCCGCTGCTCTTGAATTGGCTAAAGGCGGCAAGGGCGAGATTGACCCCGCTGAGTTTGAGAAGATGGAGCAAATCTTGCGTTTCGCCGCTGTCCAAAAGCTCATCAAACGCCCGCGCTGAGCGGCTTGGCACTCTTTTTTAACTTGGTAGATTATTTACAAATAAAAAAGTGTCTGTCCCTTTTTGCGACTCCCCTTTGTGACTCGATACTCCCCGAGGCGGCAATGGGCACCGACGACATTGATTTGGGTGCGGTGGAGGCCACCGAAAAACGTGCTGCCGCTGCTCTTGGATTGGCGAAAGGCGGCGAGGGCGAAATTGCCCTCGTCAAGTTTGAGAAGATGGAGCAAATCCTGCGTTTCGCTGTTGTCCGGAAGCTCATCAAACGCCCGTGCCGAGCAGGTTGGCGGCGAGTGTGCTGGCGGGCGAGTGTGCCGATTTGCTTTGGGGGTTTAGTTTTTGGTGCCGCGCATCGTGTAGAGGTCGGAGTCCGTGCCGGAGGATTTGCCAAAGGGGCGAAAACCACTTTGCAAACGGTTGCCTGTCTCTTTGCGATATTTCGCCAAATGCTCATCAACAAATTTTTTGTCGCCAAGAACCAAGCCACGGGTGAATTGCCCGACTCGGCTCTGGCCCAACGGCGGTTCCGTCTCTGGCAATTGTCCGCCTTCCGCCTCCACGCGTCGCAGTGCAGCATCGCTGATGCGAGCCGCCGTGCTGTCGCCCCGTTTCATCCCCGCACCTTTTCCGAACAATGCTAC
Organism: Puniceicoccales bacterium; assembly: GCA_031289285.1. Taxonomy (GTDB): domain Bacteria; phylum Verrucomicrobiota; class Verrucomicrobiia; order Opitutales; family UBA953; genus CALNBE01. The sequence continues at coordinate 51 of JAITPT010000178.1, read as the reverse complement.
GCGGTAGCCCGAGAGCATTTCTTCATCTGACAGATTTTTAACGGTGAAACC
>JAITPT010000158.1 GCA_031289285.1 Puniceicoccales bacterium | reverse complement strand
CCGCACTACGCCATTGCCCGCCACTTAGGGCAACTTGCCCCTGCCCGTGTGCGCATTGCGGACGGCGACCTAAAAGGCACCTTCCTCCGTGCCGAACTGGCGGCAGGTCGCCGCCTCGGTGACATCAAGTTCCCCGTCCTCGCCCGCCACGGGCGGGGCATTTTCGTAGGGCGGAGTTTATAGGGAGTTCGCCTGAGTTTAACCTAAAAACGGCAGTTGGAGGGGAAATGTTGCCACAACATCTTCTCGCAATACTTCCCTTCCAACTGCCGTTTTTAGGTTGATGCAGCCACCATACATTGTCTCAAATACTCTCGACGCGATGGGACAGCTGTGAAAAAATTAGACTGTCTAAATTTTCAGCAGGAACTCGCCGCCACGGTATTCGAGGCACAATGAGAGGTGGTCGTGTCGCCAGAAACGTGTGTGATTTTGAAACGTGTGGTAGCCATGTACACATGCTGCGACACAACCCTCCGGCAATGCAATAAAAAAATTAGACTGTCTAAATTTTCAGGGCGACCCGGGCTGGTGCAACGCACTCCCAAAGAGCGAAAGGCGACTTTCAGGCAAAAAGCGCAAAAAGTGTCAGATATATTTTGCATTTTGAGACGTTTTTGTTTGCGTCGCCGGAAGTTTTCTTTTCTCTTCTGCGCCGTTTTCCATCGCCTTCACCACCAACTTCACCGTCCGCTATGTCCTTCCAAAAAATCACCGCTGCTGCCACCCGTGCCGCTTTCACCTTCGCCGCTCTTGCTGCAGGACTCTTTGCCACTACTGGCTGCTGCGAGCGCCCCGCCCCCCCGCCACCCAGCCCCGTCGTCGGTTCGCCGTGGACGCTCCGCTTGCCCGGCAATGCCGCGTTGGAGATGCTGCCCGTCGCGGCAGGGTCTTTCACGATGGGCAGCCCGAGCAGCGAGCCGGGGCGCGAGCGGTTCGAAAAAGGCGCCGAGGCGCAGCGCCGTGTCAACATCACGAAGCCCTATTGGCTGGGAAAATACGAGGTGACACAAGCGCAATGGCAGGCCGTGACAGGGGGCAATTCATCTCGTTACAACGGAGCTTCGCGTCCTGTGGTAAATGTGTCGTGGAATGACGTTGTGGGGTTTTGTGCGACGTTAACGGAGCAGGAACGTACTGCAGGGCGTTTGCCAGCGGGCTACCGTTACACCCTGCCGACGGAAGCGCAGTGGGAATATGCGTGTCGCGCTGGCACGACGACGCCGTTTAGCACGGGGAACAATCTCACGACGGAGCAAGCGAATTACAACGGCAGATTTCCCTACAACGGGAACGCCAAGGGCGAATTCCGAAGGAGGACCACGGACGTTGGGAGTTTCGCAGCGAATGCGTGGGGCCTCCACGATATGCACGGCAACGTCTGGGAATGGTGCAGCGATCGGTATGGAAGGACGCCTGCTGGTGGCGACGACCCGCTTGGTGCCGCCTCCGGCTTCTACCGCACCCTCCGTGGCGGCGGCTGGGAGGACGACGTGCGGGCATGCCGCTCTGCCTTCCGCTTCAGGGGCGGGCCGCATGACCGCAGTCGCACCCTTGGCTTCCGCCTCGCTCTCAGTTCTGTCGGAGAAAAATAGCGAGCGAGGAAGCGAGGGACGAACGGGTTGGCGTTCGGTGCTGGCGGAGTGTCGGGCGTGGGGCGCGGAGCGACCCCAGTAACGGAGCGGAGAGTCTGACACTCCGCCCGCACCGAACGCCGAACAAAAAAAATAGACTGTCTAAATTTTCAGCACGACACGGGCTTGCTGCGCACCGCCCTTATGGAGTGCGGTGGCAGCGGGCGCGAAGTGCTTCTTCGCGTCCGCCGACACCGCTTTCGCCGACATCGTAACCGACAGAACTCCAGTATGTTGCGTTGTTTTGAACCTGAACCGAATAATTTACCAGGCTAAATAAGTTATTTGACATGACGGGTCGTCACAGGCAGGGAACGAATGAGCGAAGTGCAGGCACCATTTGAAGGGGCGAAACGAGCACTGCCCTTATGGAGTGCGGTGGCAGAGGGCGCGAAGTGCTTCTTCGCGTCCGCCGACACCGCTTTCGCCGACATCGTAACTGACAGAACTCCAGTATTTTGCGTTGCTTTGAACCTGAATCGAATAATTTACCAGGCTAAATAAGTTATTTGACATGACGGGTCGTCAGCGGCAGGGAACGAATGAGCGGAGTGCAGGCACCATTTGAAAGGGCGAAAGGAGCACTACCCCTATGGAGTGCGGTGGCAGCGGGCGCGATGTGATAACGTAGCAGCCACCGCTTTCGCAGACTCCGAGACAGCAACAGGTTTCGGTGACTTCCAGTGCGATGAAAGCGGTGTCGGCGGGCACTCCGCTTCGCTCCGCGCCCTCTGCCACCGCACTCCAAAAAACCGCGTAGCAGTCCCGACACACTCCTATCACGTAATAAAGTGCCAGACACTTTTTTCCTTTGACTCCCGATTTCAGCACGACACGGGGTTGGCCTTGCACCGCACTCCAAAAAGCAGCGCAGCAGTCCCGACGCACTCCTATCACGTAATAAAGTGCCAGACACTTTTTTCCTTTGACTTCCGATTTCCGCACGACACGGCTGGCCTTGCACCGCACTCCAAAAAAAACGCACAGCAGTCCCGACACACTCTTATCACGTAATAAAGTGCCAGACACTTTTTTTCTTTGACTTCCGATTTCAGCACGACACGGGGTTGGCTGCACACCGCACTCCAAAAAACCGCGCAGCAGTCCCGATGCACTCCTATCACGCAATAAAGTGACAGACACTTTTTCCCTTTGCAGCCCCCCCCTCCCCCTTCCTCGCAGCCACCGCTTTCGCAGACTCCGAGACCACAACAGTTTTCAGTGACTTCCAACGCGATGAAAGCGGTGTCGGCGGGCACTGCGCTACGCTCCGCGCCCTCTGCCACCGCACTCCAAAAAAAACGCGCAGCAGTCCCGATGCACTCCTATCACGTAATAAAGTGCCAGACACTTTTTTCCTTTGACTTCCGATTTTCAGCACGACACGGCTGGCCTTGCACCGCACTCCATAAAAACAGCGCAGCAGTCCCGATGCACTCCTATCACGTAATAAAGTGCCAGATACTTTTTCACACTTTTTCACTTGGTGTGCGTTGTTTTCCGCGCTGCGTTATTTTATGCGGCACGTTGCGCCCTCCTCGCTTGCCTTGATGGGGGTGCTGGATTTCCTTGAGGTCATGTCAACCACCCGCCCGCCCACCGCCGCTGCCCTTCCCTACGACAAACCGTTTCTGAGCATTGCCGAGCAACGCGCCTTGCTCGCCTCGCGCGGGATGGGCGTGCGCGACAGCGAAGAGGCCGACCACTATCTGCGGCACGAGGGCTACTACCGACTCAGCACTTACTTCAACTCGTTTTGCAAACATAGCGCAGACGGGAAACGTCTCGATGCATTTTTGCCGGAGAGCGATTTTCACGAGGTCGTCAGGCTTTACGATTTCGACAAACACTTGCGTTCGATTTTGCTTCCGGCCTTGCGCGGCGTGGAGATTTCGGTGCGTGTCGCGGTGGCGCACCACTTGGGGCGACAAGACATTTTTGCCCACGAAAATCCGCAGCTGCTCGCGCACTCATTCACGCACGGCGAGAGCACTTGGCGCGGCAAATCGTGGTATCAAGTTTGGCTTGACAAATACAACGCAATGCTCTCGCGCGACGACCAAGAAGACTTTGTGCGCCAGTTCATTTCAAAATACGGACGGCGTATCCCGATATGGGTGGCGATAGAGGTTTGGGACTTTGGGCTGCTGTCGCGCTTTTTCGGCGGGATGCGTTTTCCCGACCAACACGCGGTCTCGAAACTCTACGGGGTGGACGACCCGAAAATCTTCGCGAGCTGGCTGCGCAACTTCAACTACGTGCGCAATGTCTGCGCACACCACAGCCGCCTCTGGAATCGCAACATCACTGAGCAGCCGCGCCTCGTCCAAAAACAAAAAATTCACCTGCTGCGCCATTTGACTATGCGCGGCGTGAAGGCACCCGGAGCACGGGTCTATGCGACCGTCGCCTTGGTGACGTATGTGTTGCGGATGATGCGCCAAAAAACGCCGTGGCGCGAAGCCGTGGTGAAACTCCTCGAGAGCTTCCCGCAGTGCGGGGGCGTGTCGCTGGGGATGATGGGGGTGCCAGAGGATTGGCGGGAATTGGAACTGTGGCGGAGCGATTAGAGGACGGCGACAACAGCGGTGAGACTGCGACAGCAGCGGCGTCTGGGGGGCGGCAGAAACGGGAAACGGGGCGGTTTGAAAAGTGGTTGACCGACCAGGATTCGAACCTGGACAAGGGGTACCAAAAACCCCTGTGCTGCCATTACACTATCGGTCAGCGATGTGAATGAGGGCGGGGAGGCTGCGGATTGCGCGGCAGTTGTCAAGCGTCCGGTTTGGGTTTTTTCCGGTGCGGCGGTTTTCGGCGTGGCGGCTCATGGCGCGGCGGCTTGCCTTTTTTTGCGGGAGCAGCGGCGGCAACCTTGTCGGCAGCGTCAGCGTTGTCGTCGGCAACGGCGTCGTCGGCGTTCGCGTCGGCGTTCGCGTCGGCGGCGGCGGTTTTTCTTCTGGCGCGGCGTCGCGTTTTTTCTGGCGTGGGCAACTCGGCGCGCATTGCGGCTATCAACACGCACAGGCGAGTGCGCACTTGCGGCGTGAAGGGGGAGTGAAGCTCGGATTTCAAATCCAAGGTGTTTTTGAAATCGTCGCGGCTGTCGGTGTTGCTGCGGCCAAGTATGTTTGCCTCGATAAGATTGAAGACGATGGCACCGATGTCGTCGGTGGTGGTGATGCCCCAGCGGGCAAAAAGCGTGAGGCTCATCGGGCCATATTGTTCGAGGGCAAACTCGCAAAGGCCGTTGAGTAGCTGTCGCGCCGTGACATGGCTGCGCGGCACACCTGCCTTGGGCGGCTTGGTGGACTTTGTCATTCCTTTGACGGTGTGGTCGAGGCCGGTGCGCACGAAATAGTAGGCACCGCGCGCAAAGCGTGGGTCGCTGGCGATGATTTTTTCGACCGCTCCGGCAAAGGCAGGGTCGTTGGAATAGTCGGCGGGTTCGGATGGTTCAGACATGTGGATGACGCAGTGCGCAGAAGGTTTTTCATAAAGAACGCGCCCTGCTCAATCTCAAAGTTTCTTGTCCATGCCGCCGTTTATGCGCATAACGGGGCGACATGAACATTTTCGTAGTCGGAGGCGCTGGTTATATCGGCAGCCATTGTGTCCGTCAAATAACCGCAGCGGGACACCGCCCCGTTGTGCTTGACAGCCTCGTCTGCGGGCACCGTCAAGCTGTCGCGCCGGACGTGCCGTTTTATCACGGCGACCTCGCCGACCGCTCGCTTGTGGCAAAAATTTTACGCGACGAAAAAATTGATGTCGTGATGCATTTTGCGGCATTCATCAACGTCGGCGAATCTGTTTCCAACCCGCTCAAATACTACGGGAACAACGTCGCCAAAACGCTCGCGTTGCTCGAAACCATGCTGGCGGAGGGGGTGAAAAAGTTTGTGTTTTCCTCGACGGCTGCGGTCTATGGCATTCCTGAAAAAATGCCGATACGCGAGGACGCGCCCAAGGCACCAATCAACCCTTACGGGCAAACAAAACTCGATTGCGAAAACCTGCTTTCTGCGCTGGCGGTGGCGAACGGGCTGAGCTTTGCGGTGTTCCGCTATTTCAACGCTTGCGGCGCGGCAGAGGACGGGACGATTGGCGAGGCGCATGACCCCGAGACGCATCTCATCCCGAATGTTATTCGCGCCGCGATGGGGTTGCAGCCGTCCCTCGAAATATTTGGAGACGATTACCCGACGCCGGACGGCACTTGTCTGCGCGACTACGTCCATGTGGACGACATTTCGCGGGCGCACATCGCGGCCTTTGACCGCTTAGGCAACTCGGGCGCGCAATTGCGTTACAACCTTGGGTCGGGGCGGCCTTTCAGTGTGTCGGAAATCGTCAAGGCGGTGGAGGCGGTGTCTGGCAAAAAGGTGCCCGTGAAGTTTGTTCCTCGACGTGCCGGCGACCCGCCCGAATTGTGCGCGGACAACGCAAAAGCGCGGGCAGAACTTGGCTGGACGCCAAAGTTTGGCGACATCGGGGCCATCATCGAAACGGCTTGGCGTTGGCATAGTGCCCACCCAGCTGGTTACGGCGCGTAGGCGCCTGCGGGTGTTTTTGAAGGATTTTGGTGCCAGACACTTTTTCACTTGTGGGACGCTCGCTGACGCTCGCCGAGGGTGGGGAGGACACAGGACTTCGGACGCAGGACGCCGAGTGGGACGCGGGACGCGAGGACGCCGAGTGGGACGCAGGACGCGAGGACGCAGGGTGGGACGCGGGACGCGAGGACGCCGGAGCGGGAGGACGCTGCTGGCGGATGAAAAGCGGTTTGCTGGCTAAATGCCTGCGCCGAGGATGAAGGAGTCGGGGTGGGAGATGTAGTGGTCCATGTCGCGGGCAGGGTTTTGGCTTTTGACCTCGCCGACAACCTTGGCTGGGACACCCGTGACAGTGCAGTGCGGCGGGACAGAATCCAAAACGACACTGCCAGCACCCACTTGCGCACCCTCGCCAATCTCAATGTTGCCCAAAATCTTCGCGCCAGCTCCCACAAGCACTCGCCGACGCACCTTGGGATGGCGGTCACCTCGGTCCTTGCCCGTGCCACCAAGAGTGACGTCGTGAAGAAAGGAAACGTCGTCGTCCACAATCGCCGTTTCGCCGACAACAAAACTTGTGGCGTGGTCAAGCATGATGCCCCTGCCGAAAACGGCAGCTGGATGGATGTCAACGGCGAACACCTCCGAGACGAGACTTTGGAGGTAACGGGCAAACTCTCGGCGGTTTTGCCCCCAGAGCCAGTGGGCGACTCGGTGACACGTAATGGCCTGAAATCCTTTGAACCAGAGAAAGGGCGTCAACACGGTGTCGCAGGCAGGGTCGCGGGCGACGACGGCACGGAGGTCAGCAGCGATGGCAATGGAGATTTGCGGGTCGGCGTCAAAGGCTTCCATGAACACCTCGCGTAGGTGTCCGCCGCGCTCGGAGTGATAGACGAGTTTCGCGCCGAGGCGCGTGGCGATGGCGTCGGCGAGACTGTGGCGTTGCAGCACGTATTCGAGCAGGAGCGGGGCAAGCGTTCGCTCGGTGGCGGCGATGTCGCGGGCGCAACGCAGCAACTCCGCCCAGACGCTGGCGGGAGCGTCTGCGGCGCTGCGGGCATTGTTGTCGGTGTCGCCGGAGTTCATGTCGGGATGCGCGGTTTTGGCGGGCGGGCGTGTGCCGCCGCAGTTATTTGGCGGCGTCGGGCGCGTCGGTGGGTTTGGCGATTACGGTGTCCACGATGCCGTAGTCACGGGCTTCGATGGCAGACATGTAGTAATCGCGGTCTGAGTCTTTCTGGACTTGCTCGGCGGTTTTGCCGCTGTGGGCGGCGATTGTTTTGTTGAGCACGTCGCGCCAGCGGAGGATTTCTTTTGCGGCGATTGAGATGTCTGAGCTTTGGCCGGTCGCGCCGCCAGTGGGCTGGTGTATCATGACGCGGCTGTTGGGCAGGGCGAAGCGTTTGCCTTTTTTTCCGCCTGCGAGGAGGACGGTCGCCATGCTCGCTGCCATGCCGACGCAGTAGGTGACGATGTCGCAGCGCAGGAAGTTCATGGTGTCGTAAATCGCCATCCCTGCCGTGACGCTTCCGCCCGGTGAGTTGATGTAGAGGTGGATGTCCTTTTTGGGGTCTTCCATTTGGAGGAAGAGCAGTTGGGCGATGACGGCGTTGGCGACTTCGTCGTAGATCGGCGAGCCGAGGAAAATAATCCTGTCTTTGAGGAGGCGGGAGTAGATGTCCCATGAACGTTCGCCGCGCCCGTCGCGCTCGACGACACTTGGAATGATGTAGCTCATCGGTGGTGTGTGTGTGGTGTGTGTGTTTATTTTGTGTTTGTGGGTTGATTAGTTGGCGGCGGCGGCGGGGGCGACGGGGGCGACGACGATGGTGCGTATGAGCACGGGGCCGAAGAGGCCGGAGGGGAGCGGTTTGTCGCCTTTGTTCCAGTGGTGCCAAGTGGTGAAGGTGAAGCGTCCGGTGGGGCTGGGTTTGCCTTCGGTGACCCACTGCGGGAGGCGCACGAGGCGTTTGCCGCGCCACTGGCGGTCGTCGGGTAGATACTCGTCGCCGATGAGGCGGTTGGGCCAGAGGTTGGTGATTTTGACTTCCAATTTATTTTCGCCGTCTTTGAGCCAGCGTGAGATGTCGTGGCGGTAGGGTGGTTTCCAGAGGACGGGGAATGCGTGTCCGTTGAGGGAGACTTCTGCGAAGTTCTTGAGGTCGCCGAGGTCGAGGACGAAGCGTTTGTTGCGTTCGCGCGGTGCGTCCCATGTGAAGGTTTTGCGGTAGGTGGCGGTGCCGGAGAAATACTTTACGCCGTCGTCGGTGTGCTCTGTCCACGAAATCAGTTTTGGGAGTGTGACCTTAGCGGGTGCGCCCCAGTTGGGTGGGAAGGAGAGTTCCCACGGGCCGCGTAGGGCGACGGGTGCGGGGACGGCGGGGACTTCGCGGGCGAGGGTTTTGCCGTCGGCGAACTTGATTTCAAAGGTGCCCGGTTCCCATGCGCGGATGAAGAGCGGGACGTTGCGGGCGGCGTTGGCGTTGGCACCGGTGCGGCGCGGGGCGCGTAGCTCGTAGTCGGGTGCGGAGATGTCAACGCCGGTGGGCGCGGGCAGGCGCAGGATGCCGCGTTCGAGGGCGCGTGTTTTGCTTAGCTCGCCGTCGAGGGTGTAGGCGACGCGGAGTTCTTGGGGGATGTTGCCGACGCCAGCGGGTGCGCCGCCGAGGGTTTCGTTGGAAACGTTGAGGCGCAGGGTGCCGCCTTGGACGGCGGCGGCGACTTGGGCGGTCACGTCTTTGAGTGCGGTGAGGGTGACTGGCTCGGTGTCGCCGAGTTTGCCGTAAACGGCTTTGATGATTTTGGCACCTTTGGGGACGGTGATTTGCCCTTTCTCTTTTTCGCGAACGGTCTTCTCGACGCCGTTCACAGAGTAGCGTAGCCAGAAGTCTTTGATGACGCCCGGCGCGGGGTCGTCGCCTGCGAGGCGGGAACCGGCGCTGAAAGAGTCCGCGCCGCTGGCGAGAACTTTTTTAACTTTTTCGGTGACGTCCATGCAGTTTGGCGGGACGTAGTCGGGGAAGACGCCGTAGGTGGCTTTGACGATTTTGAGGGTGCTTGCGGCGGCGGCGTTCTTTCGCGGTGCGGGTTTGAAGGTGGAGGAGACGGCGTGGGCGACGTTGGCGGAGGGTTGGCGGAAGACGACGAAGACGGAGCCGCAGGCGGCGAAGCGTAGCGGGAGGGATGTCAGGCCGTCTTTCTCCGACCAGATGGGGGCGGTCTCGACGCGGCCTGTGTCGGGGTGCCAAAGCTCGGGGACTTTGCCGGAGACGCGGAAGGTGGCGGTGGCTTCGGCACCCGCCAAGTTTTGGGTGGCGACGAAGTAGATGTCGGCACCGGCGGCGGTGCGGTGGATGTAGCGGATGTTGGCACCCGGTTCGTTATCTGCGAAGTCGGGTTTGACGCCGAGGCCGAGGAGGGCGTCGGCGGGAGACTTTGTGGAGACGGCGCCTTTGCCCCAAAGCTCGTTGGCGAGTTGGCGCACTTTGGCGTCGCTGGCGGGATAGCCTGCGAGGCCCGGGGCGCGGAGTGGTTTGTTGCCGACGATGACGGCACCGGCGTCGGCGAGGCGTTTGATTTGGGTGAGGACTTCGGGAGATGCGGTGATGGAGTTGGGGAGGGCGAGGACGCGGTATTCCATGCCGGAGGGCAGGGTGAGTTTGCCGTTGTTGACGCTGAGGAGCGAGAGGGCGCGGGTGTCGCAGCTGTCGTAATCGTAGCCGCGCGGGAGTGCGCCGCCGTTGGAGCCGTTGGGCGCGTCTTCGCCGGTGTAGAAGAGGACGTCGGCGACGAAGCGGCCTTCTTGGAGGAGGTATTGGCAACGGGCTTGGTAGGTGAGCCACTCTTTGCCTTGTTTCCACCAGGTGAGCGTGCGCTCGAAGTGCGTGCCCCACTGGCCCATCGTCATGCCCGGGAAGCGGTCGAGCCAGGGCTGGTGTGCGAAGCGGTGGTAAATCATGCGGTTGATGCCGCTGCAGAGTGCGGCGTCGTTTTGGGCTTTGAGCGCGAAGGCGTCTTTTATCCAGCGTCCGCCTTTGGGCGCGGCGGTGAAGGCTTCCGCGCCGACGTATTTTTTGCCGTAGATGTGTGCGATGGATGCGGGGAGTTTGGCGTTGTCGGAGTTGACGCTGTGGCCGTCGCTTTGCCAAAACTCGCCCATCGGGATGTCGCTGTAGCTGCCGTATTGGAGGTCGTCGGAGGGGCAATCGCCGTAGGGTTCGATGGAATAGAGGAGGCCGTTTTTGTGTGCGATTTCGCCGAAGTAGCCGGAGTAGATTTCTGCGAACATATCTGCGATGACTCGGCGGAGGTCCCAGAGGAAACGTTCGGTGACTTCTGGTGAGTCAACGACGCGCCCTGCGAAGACGGGGAGGAAGGGGATGATGTCGTAGCCGCGGCGGTTGCGGAAATCGTTTTCAAAGCCTTGTGTCCAGTTTTGGGTGCCGACTTCGTAGCTGTCTATGAGGACGTTGTTGATGCCGGTTTTTTGGGTGGGGTCGAGCGGGCCGACTGCGGCGAGGACTTTCGCCATGTGGCCGTCCCAGTGGGCTTTGACGGCGGTGCGGCTGAGCTTGTCCACTTCGAGGCCGTGGCCGCCTTTGGGTGCGGGGTGGTTGCCGCGCCCGTTGGCGGTGTAGCCGACGCGCAGGATGGTCCAGTCGCCTGCGGGCACTTGCCAAGCGGAGCCGTTGGGCGGTGGGGCGAGGAGTTGTTGGGAGAGGTTGACGACGGCGGCGCGTGCGACGGTGGAGCCGGGCACGGCGGCGGCTTCGACTTTGGCGCGGACTTCGCGGCGGTTGCGGAAAAGTTTCCCGGCGAGGCCGTCAATTTTGGCGGGCTTGGCGGGTGTGGGGAATGCGACTACGGCGATGTCGCGGTAGAAGCCCGGGTGGTGTTTAGCGGGTGGCGGCGGGGCGGTGATGGTGGCGGGGCCGCGCACGTGTTGCTCGGAGACGACGACGATTTTCATGCCGTGCTCGGGCGTGTTCCACGGGCCGCCGCTGTTTGCCCAGCCGGCGCAGTTGTGAAGGCAAAGCTCGACGCCGAGGCGTTTGGCCTCGGCGTGAGCGTGTTTAACCATGTCGAACCACAGCGGGCTATTAAACGTGGCAGGCCCGTTGGGGATGCTCTGGCCGACGTTGAATATCTGCGCTCCGCCGACGCCAGCGGACGCCATCGCCTCGAGGTCGGCGGTGATGCCGGCCTTGGAGATGTTGCCGTCCATCCAGTGCCACCACGTGTGGACTTTGGCGGAATCTGGCGGGTTGCGGAAGGTCTCGGCGAGGTCGGCGGCGGGCGCGTGCGCGAGTGGCGCGACGGCTGCGAGGACTGCGAGGGCTGCGGCGCGGAGCGCGGCGGTCGGTGAGTAGCGGAGGGACATGGTTGCGGTGTTTTGGTTGTGAGTTTGTGTGCGGTGAAGTGCGGTGTTGGCGCTGGGGGAATGGGAGGGAGGGGCGGCGGTTTAGCGGGCGCGGTAGAAGTTGCGCTTGTCGTAAATCCACCAGCAGTCGAAGGGATTTTCGAGTGTGGGCAGCTGCACGAAGGCTTGGCCTTTGGCGTCGGTTCGCGCCTCGCAGCCGTTTTGGTCAACGAGCGTCGTCACGCTGGAAGCGGGGACGGTTGCGGTGGGGGTCGTTTCGCCGTTTTGCGAGCGGACGAGGACGATTTGGACGGGCGGGGCTTCATCGCGTAGCTCCAAGATGGAGGTCTCGACGATGCGATCTACGACGTTGTCCACCCACTTGATTTTTTTGGCTTTGTCGCCGAATTCCTCCCAATCGCCGTCGGAGTTGTTCTTATACATTTGCTTTGTGAACTCTTCGAGGGTGATGCCCATTTTCTTCGCGACGGGTGTGGCGAGGCGGGCATACCACTGCTCGGCGGCTTTCAGCTGGTCGCGCAGGTTGCTCATGTTGCCCATGAAGTGGGTGGACATCTGGTGGTGCAGGATGATGGTGTTGTTGTAGCTGTAGGAGCGCTCGGCGAGCGTCGTAATGACCGCCGCCATGCTCGCCGCGAAGCCTTTCACAACGACATAGACGGGGGCTTTGCTGCTCTCCATCGCTTTGAGGATTTGGAAGCCCGCCGAGACGCTGCCGCCGGGCGAGTTGTCAATCACCAAAAATATCGGGAACTCGCTGTTTTGGTTGTTGAAAAAGTTCAGGCGCGAGATGACGCGCTCTGCCATGCGGGCGGTGACGGGGCCGTTGAGCGTGACGCGGCGGTCGCTGATGAAGAGGGTGCCGTTGACGAGCGGCTCTTTGAGGAGCTTGGCCTTGGCGTCGAAAGCGAAACGTTCGGTTTCGCGTTTTTTCTGAAACGTGGCGAGCTGCTGGCCGTAGCGCGTGAGGACGTTGTTGGTCTCGATTTGGAGGCGTTTGCTCTCCAGCTCGAGGTCGCGAAGACGCTGCGTGTATTTGATGAGTTTCGCGTTGTCGCGGGAACTTTCGAGCGCGAGGGAGGCGTCTATGCGGCTCTTCTCTTCGCCTTGCTCGGCGAAAATCTCGGCGTTGCGCTTGGCACTCGCGGCACGGCGGCGGGCGTCGTCGAGGGCGAGACGCGCTTCGATGTGGCTGCGTTCAAGCGACCAATCGGAGATTTCTTTGCGGCGGGCTTTGGCCTCAGGCGATTCGTCGGGCGCGGGCGGCGGCGGCGGCGTGACGCGCAGGGGCTGCGGCTGCACGATGACGCGCTGCGGGCCGACGGGGACGGGCTGCCCGGGGGCGGGTTTGGCGTCCGGCTTGGCGTCGGGCTGTTTTTGGGTGCCTGGGCGGACGCGTTGGCGGCCATTGGGGGCACCGGGCGGCGTAGCGGCGATTTCGGGCGCGGCGGCGTTTGCGGCGGGTTTTGCGCTGTCGCTATCGGCGGCAACGGCGATAGCGGCGGGCGGGATTAGGAGTGCCGCCGCCAAGAGGAAGATGGCGCGCGGACGCGGAAGTAGTGTTTGCATAGTCGGTAGGTGTGTTTGAAAAGGCGGCGACAGTGGGAAAAAAACAGGCGGCGGGGAAGAAGATTTTCGGGGGAAGGGAGGCGGGGCGGGGAGGCGGCGGTGCTTAGGATGACGCGCCGCGGATGATGTCGCCCGGCTCGATGTGGGCAGCGCGGCGGGCAGGGAAATAGCTGGCAATGGAGACGACGACGACGGCTGTGAGCACGGCAGCGAGGTAGTGCTGGCTGTTCCAGCTGACGAGGAAGTGGTCGGTGGAAAAGATGCCGCGAATGCGCAGCGGGATGTTTTCCGCCGCCCAAGTGAGCAACGCGCCCATCGCGCAACCGAGCACGGAGCCGACGACAATCACCACCCAGCCCAGCCAGAGAAAGATGCGCGTCACGTCGCCTTTCGAGAAACCGAAAGAGCGTAGGATGGCGATTTCGCGGGTCTTCTCGATGACGAGCATGGCAAGCGTGTTGAACATGCCCAACGCCGAGACGAGGATGATGGTCGAGACGGTGATGGCCGACGAGAAGCGCAGCATACGGAAAACTTCGAGCCACACTCTTTCGCGCTTTTGCCAAGGGGCGATGTGGTGGCGCACGAGCGGGCCGATGCGCTCCGCCACCGCCGGCGCGAGGTCGGGATTGTTCAGCGAGACTTGCAGGTAGGTCGCCCCAAACGGGCGTTTCAACAGCGAGCGCGTCGCGCCCAGATGCGCGATGATGCGCACCTTGTCTATGTCGCCGATGCCTGTTTCAAAAATCCCCGACACGTTGAAGCGTTGGGTGACGTTGCGCACGGTGAGCGTGAGGATTTGCCCGGGGACGGCGTTGAGGCGGCGGGCAAGCTCAGAACCCACGAGCACACCTTGCGGGCTTTTGTCAAAGAGCGCGATGTCGCCGCTGACGATTTGGTCTTCGAGATTAGAGACGCGGCGGAAGTCGCGCAGATTGATGCCGAAGATTTGCGCGTCGGCGGAGCGCTGGGGGCTTTCGACGCGAGCGGAGCCGCGCAGCACCTCGGCGGAGGCAGCGACTTCGGCGTGTTGCGCGAGCATCTCGCGGAGGCGGCTTGGGTAGTCAATGCCTTCGATGTATTTTCGCAGGGTCTCGATGCGGAGTTTGGCGTTGGGGTCGCCACTGGCGGCGATTTCGCGCGAGGCCTTGGTGTCTTGGAAGCGGTCAGCGACGCGCAGTGCGCTATCGGTTCCGAGAACGGTGCGGATAAAAAATTGCTCGAAGCCGCTTGTTTGCGCCTGCGTGAGGATGAAGAATGCGACGCCAAAGGTAATTCCGCTGAGTGTCATCAGCATGGCGCGTTTTTTGAAAAGCAAGAATCGCAGTGCGATTTTCAGGTTTGTGGACATACGGCAGGTCGAGGACGCTGGTGAAAAGCCCCGCACGGGGCAAAGGGAAAGTGAGGGAATTAGGAAACCATCCGTAACAAAAATAAGATGCCGCGCCACAGCACTTTTTACTTGCCGCCTGTTGCGCGGTGCGGTGTGTTTCGCGGTATGTCCTTACATCTCCGCACCTGTTTCCGCCGCGTAGTCAACGCCCTCTCGCCCCGTCGCACTCGCGCACTCCCATCCGCATTCCCACTCGCGCCTCTTGCGCTCGCCGCGCTCGCCTCGTTCGCGTTCGTGTTTGCGTTTGTATTTGTGTTTGTCGCCCTGTCCGCTGCCGACGCCGACGCAGCCGCGCCTCGCGCACCCGACAAAAAAGGCGCAAAGGCGGCCAGCCCCGCGCTCTTGAAAAAACTTGCGGACGGCGACTTCGGCTTCGCCGATATTCTCGCGATAGAGCGGCAGCATTTGTCAACCTCGCACGTCTATACGTATCACGTTGAGGGTTTCGCCCCGGGCGGCGGCCTCTGCGTTTATTCGCCCAAAACCGGCGCGATGAAAAAAATCGTTGATGCCGGCCAAGGGATGATTCTTGACGCCGACCTCCATTGGAACGCCAAGGAAATTGTCTTTTCGTGGAAACGGAAGGGGAAGAACGTCAATGTCCGCGTCATTGACCACGATGTGAGTTATTCCAGCAATCCCGACGAAAATTATCAAATCTACATGGTCAATATTGACGGCACAAATCTGCGGCGAGTTACCAATACTCCTTACAACAATTTGAATTGCTGCAGGTTGCCCGACGGCGGTGTCGCATTTATATCCGACCGCAAGCCCGCCTACGCTTATTGTTATGTTGTCACCTCGCCTGTTCTCTACCGTATGGAACGCGACGGCTCAAAACAAAAACGCCTCTCTGCAAATTATCTGATGGACTTCACGCCGTCTGTGTTAAACGATGGGCGAATTATTTATACACGCTGGGAATATGTTGACCGTTGCGCTATTCCTATACAGAGCCTCTGGACAATCAATCCAGACGGCACAAACTTGGCAGGTTATTTTGGAAATAGAATGATTGCTCCGGGGACATTTATGGACGCCAATGCGATACCCAACTCGCATAAGATTTTTTCTCTCGCCACCAATCACAACGGCTCGTGCATCGGCGCAATTACACAGATTGACCCTCGTTTGGGGCCAAACTCCAAAGCAGGTGTTCTGAATGCGACGGCGGAAGTCAATGTCTTTGCCCGAGGCGGTGTTTGGGGCAACGGATTTGTTAATCAAGGCGGTTATGAAAAGCCCTTTGGCCTCGATGAAAAAAATTATCTTGTGACAAGATGGGGCGATGCACAAATCCGCACTGTTGACGGCACATGGGCAACTATTTTGCCCAAACGTTCTAAATTGGGTTATTACAGCGTGCAACCTGTGCGAGAATATCCGGTTCCGCCAGTTGTTAAATCGTCAACGCTTGACGAAACAATTGCGCTGCCCGAAGACGGAAGTGCCAGCGGTAGTTGGGCGGTTATCACAATGCAAGATGTCTATAATGGTTTGGAGCCGACCATTAAACGCGGCGAAATCAAGCGTATTGCGATTGTGCAGGAACTTGAAAAACCCGTGCATTCTCCATACGAAATGCCAATAGCAAAGACGGATTACAAAGACCTTCCGCTGAAACGCATCTCAGCGGGTGCGTTCGGTTTCCAATTTCCCGTTGTGTCCTGCGGGGCAACATACGCACCGAAAAAAGTTTGGGGCTTTGCCGATGTCGCACCCGATGGCTCCGCAACGTTCCAAGCACCGTCCGAGGTGCCAATTTATTTTTTGGCGTTGGATGCCGAAGGGCGCGCCGTCCAGCGGATGCGCAGTTTCACACATTTAATGCCCGGAGAAATCCAAAGTTGTGTCGGTTGCCACGCCGACCGCAACACGCAAGCACCGACTCGTGCGAACCGCATAAAAGCAATGCGGGCGAAACCGCAGGAATTGCAAAAACCTGCGTGGGGCGTAAAGGGTTTTTCATATCGCGAAGTTGTGCAACCGGTGCTGGATAAACATTGCATCAGCTGCCACAATCCACAGGAGAAAAATAAAATAGACCTGAGCGGCGATTATACAGACTTCTTTTGTGTCTCCTATGACAACCTGGCGCGGAAAGGAACGTTGGGAGAAAAAGACTGGCTTCAACACGGCGTTAAAGTTGACAGCCGGAGAGAAGGCGCGAGTCCTTATACAAGTTGGATTTGGACGATTAACGGTGCGGAGTGGAACACGCTGGAAGTCACGCCGAAACGTTGGGGAAGCCCTGCAAGTTTGCTCGCGGAACTTCTGCGCAGCGGACATCCCGACAAAAACGGCAAAAAACGGATTGATATGCCGCAAGCTGACAGAGAGCGGGTGTATCTTTGGATAGATTTGAATGTCCCGTATTATCCGACGAGTGCGTCAAACCACAAGTTTCAGATTGGTTCGCGGCGTATTTATCCAGAGCGTTTAGACAAAGTGTTAAACGATGTCTCGAGTCGGCGTTGCGCGGAATGTCACGAGACAAATCCGGCGCGGGAACTCGGCGTAAATCCACGGCAGACGGGTGACCCGCTGTATAATCTTCCGCAGAAAGCCAAGGTGTTTCCGCGCGAGTTTTACACACGTTTTCTGGCACCTGAAAACAATGCGTTTCTGCTTGCACCATTGGCGCGAGAGGCGGGTGGCACGCAAAAATGCTCAAAGGTCGTGTTCAAAACGAAAGACGACCCCGATTACCAAAAGATACTGCAAACCTTCACTCCTGCGCGGCAATTGATAGAAAAACAGCCAAGAGCCGACATGCCGGACTTCGCAGGGGCAGCGGGGGGCGCAGGAGCAGCGGGGGTTGCAGGAGTTGCAGGGGTTGCGGGCGTGGGGCGTTGACGGCGGCGGCGTGTCTCACCGTGGAGCACGGCAGACTTTACGTTGCGGGGGTCGCGGGCGTGGGGCGTTGACGGCGGCTGCGGCGCGTGATTTCGTGCTTGCGTTTTTGGTGCGTCGCGGCAGCCTGCTGCCTCATGTCACAACGCACCACCCGCGTCAACCAACTCCTCTTGCGTGAGCTGAGTGAGGAACTGCACACCCGCTGGCGTTCGGAGGCTGTCCGCATCACGTTCACTTCGGTTGAAATCTCTGACGACCTCCGCAACGCCATCGTCCGTTACGCTGTGCTTGGCGATGCTGAGGTCACCAAAAAGGCGGGGCAGTTCCTCCGCCGCATTCAAAAGGTACTCAAAGCCGAGGTGTTTCGTCGCGTGAAAATCAAATACACACCGGAGCTACGTTTCATCCACGACCCCTCTGCTGAGCGCGGGGCGCACCTCCTCGGCATCATGGACACCGTTGCCCGCGAGGACGCCCGCCGTTCCGCCCAAACCGAAATCGAAACCCTTCGGGTCTAACCCGAATTCCGCCCAGCGTGCGCCTGTTTCGTTTGTTTTTATTTTTTAACCAGGTTAAAAAAACTTCTTGACGCAAGTTGCAGAACCGCCATTTTCCGCGCTGAACATCAGCACCAACAGCACTACCAAAATCAAACTCACCACAACACCATGCCCAAACATACAGCCAAAACCAAACAGCAACAGCATCGGCACCGGCGACATGTCCGCCAAGTTGGCCGAGTCCGCCGGATAAAAGCCAGCGGCTCAGTCAGCGTTTTTCATTGCGTGTCCCGAACGGTCAACGGAGAAATTTTTCTCTCCGATGCCGAGAAGGACATCATGCAAAAACAACTCCACCAAGTCGCCGACTTCTGCGGTGTCCAAGTCGTGACATACGCTCTCATGGGAAACCATTTCCATGTGCTCGTCCGAGTGCCGCAGCAAGGCGAGGTCGCCGACGCAGAGCTGCTGCGGCGTTACTCCGTCCTCTATCCCAAGCCTACCAAATGGGCACCTGACGATGTCAAGGTGCTCGCCGAGATGCTCAAGAAGGACGGCGAAGACGCCGAGGCGTGGCGCAAGCAAATGCTGCGCAGAATGGGCGACGTCTCCGAGTTCATGAAGACCTTCAAGCAACGGTTTTCCATCTGGTATAACCGCACGCACGAGCGTTTTGGGACGCTCTGGTCAGAGCGATTTTCGAGCACTCTCGTGCAGAGCGATAAGTTCTTCGCGTTGGAAAGTGCCGCCGCTTACATTGACCTCAACCCTGTCCGTGCGCATCTTGTCGCAGACCCGAAAGACTACCGCTGGTGCGGTTACGCGGAGGCCGTCGCGACAGGTGCCAAGGGCACGATGCGCCGCAATCTTCGTTACGCAGTTTCCTCCGACAACCTCAGCGACGAGGAAATGCTGGAAACCTACCGCGTCGTGTTGTTCGGCAAAGGCGCGACGGCGAAACGCGGCGACCCGTCCGCCGCCCGCATCGCTCCCGAGGCTGCCCAAGCAGTTGCTGCTTCCGGTGGGAAACTTTCCCGCTCAGAGCGTCTGCTTACGAAGGCTACGCAGTTCACACGTGGCGGTGCCATCGGTGACGCGAAGTTTGTCGGCGCAATCTTATCGCAATACACCCGCGAGACCAACCGTCGCTCTGGTTGCAAGCCTATTCCGTTTGCGGACGCGGACGCGGAGATTTCCGTCGATTGGCCAGAAGGTCTCTGCGCCTTCCGTCGCCGCAAACACTGAGCTTCGAACCAGGCAGCCGATATACCGAGAAGACGCCAGCTCGCACTACACTCGCCTTGCGCATAATCCTAAAAACGGCAGTTAATGCGGCGGTTTTGCGCAATCTTTTGGACGCTTGCTGCTTGCGTTTTCCGCTCCACGCACCGCAAGGTGCGCGTCGGGAAAGCGCAAACCGCATCCGCCTCAAAATCTTGCGCAAACCCTTCCCGCTGAATTCCCGTTCTTAGGATTATGCGTCCGGCAGGGCGTTCTGACAAAGCGGCTGTAGTTCATCTTGCGGCACTATCCGTATGGTATTTTCTGACGACATTGAGACTTTGACCTCCGACGGGGTTGGGTTTTTCAACAAAGCACAGAGGCGGCGAGCAAAGTGAGCCTACCCCAGATAAGGTCAAAAATACGGCACAACCCCAACGGGCTTGCCCAATGACCGAATAATTTACCAGGTTAAATAAGTCTTTGACATGACAGGTCGTCACTGGGCATGGAACGAATGAGCGGAGTGTGGGCACCATGTGAAGGGAAAGGGAAGAAAGAGCCACGCAACACCTGCTGGGGTGCGTAACATCACGGACGTTGGCCAGTTACACTGCCGTTGGGGTTGTGATGTATTTGCGGCACCTACCCTCGGTAGTCGCTCGTTTCTCACGCCAACAGGGGGCTTTGTTGGGGAACCCTGTTGGGGCGTTGAGGCAAAATGCACTCCAATGTTGATGAAAAATACCATAATCGTTCTTGCCCCCCCTTGGTATCCCATAACTCCTAACATTTCGTATTGAATGTGGTCATTTCGTGAGTTTGCTCGTATTGATGTTGGCGAACGCGGGATTGGCGTAAAAAATGGCTTATTCTGTAACTTCTATTGAAATAGAAAAAGACGTGCGGAACAGATTCCATCCTCCGCAAGCGGAGGAAGCATGTCCGTATCCGGCAACGTCAAAGAAATGAGTCACGTAGATTTATTGCGTCTTGTTCAGCGTTATTTTTCAAAAAAAGACAAAAAATTTGGCAACGTTCTGTGGCGTCCCGCTGCGTCAGCACCTGCCGCGCCGTCTGCCGCCGCTCCTGCTGCCAGTGCCGCGCCGGTTTCTCGCGCATCCGCACCTGCATCACGCACGGGCGTAGGCGGACAGCGTCCACGTAGACGCTCCGGTATGCGCAAGGGTGCGACAGGCACCGAGCGTCTGAACAAGGTTGCCCGCTTCCTTGCTACTGGAAATTTAGACAGTCTAATTTTTTTGTTGCATTGTGGGAGGGTTGTGTTGCAGCATGTGCATATGGCTACCACACATTTCCAAATGCTACACGCTTTGGGGCGGCTCTACCACCTCTCATTGTGCCACAAACATTGTGGGCGGCGGGTTCCTGCTGTGTTTTGTTAGTTGTATAATCCTAAAAACGGCAGTTAATGCGGGCGGTTTTGCGCAATCTTTTGGCCGTCTGCGGCTTGCGCTTTCCGCTCCAAGCACCGCAAGGTTCGCGTAGGGAAAGCGCAAAACGCAACCCCCACAAAAACATGCGCAAAACCAAACCGCATAAC